>JAFWSY010000142.1 GCA_017519155.1 Eubacterium sp. | reverse complement strand
CAAAAGATAATTCCAAGGTAAAGCTCTGACATATTTATCACTGCGCCGGATACAAAACTGCAAACAATATCATTTATCACGCAAATAACCAGAGAAATAAAATACAGAATAAATGTAGCCATATATCTTGATGCAACAATACTTTTTCCACCTTCAGGAAGAGAAATACCATAGAATCCCCAGCTTCTCGTATTATCAGTCTTGATCAGATAATTAAAGCCCATCAATCCTATATAAAGAACTACCATTATGTCTAATATTCCTACCATAGGTTCTATAGCTTCAACCGTTATCTTATTACCGCCAATTAACAAAATTGCAATAATTAATATAAACACAAATAAAAACGAAGCAGCCATTATCAGTATTTTATTTTTTATCAGATATAAATCTTTATATATAAGACCTCTCATACGTGCCTGCCCTCTTTTTTTACTAATCGCACACTGATAAAGAAACAGATTAAGGTAAAAATAAAGCCTGTCAGAATTGGAACAATGTATAATCCTTTCAGGTATCGGGTTAGTTCCTGAAGCTTTTCAAGTATCATTTCCAACTTACCATTTTCAGACAAAATACCACCAAGGATTATGCCAATTAACATTATGATCATTATCGGCAGAATTTTTATAATATCAGCTTTTTTCGAATTCTGACCTTTATAAACATATTCGATAAGTGTAAAATAATCTCCCATCACCAGACATACGATTGAACCATATACGAGTAAAAGAATGCCTTCATGAAAACCAAGATCACTATGAAATATGCTTTCCAAAGTTACACCCGATACTGCCTGAATAAGTATCAATTCACCAACTCCACAAAAAAGGCTTATCAGAAATATACTGAATGTAAGCAGGAATCTTACCCCAATTACCCTTTCCGGTTTCATCCCCGAGGACATCATGTACTGATGCCATCCGGTTATATAATCCTTGTTGATGATTCCCATAATATGCTCCTCAGACGTTGCCAGTATTATTCCTGCTATTATAGAAAAGTAAAGGGAAACCTGTAATATATCAGAAATCGAATCTTTATCAGTAACATATCTTGCTATATTCCCATACCTTGCAGAAAGAGCTATTATAAAACCCATCAGAAATAATCCGGCAAAGATTCCGAAAGTTATCAGAAGATTTTTTCGTATTAAGTATATGTCTCTATAAATTAATTGTTTCATATTACTTCCATTCACCTTTTTCTCGGTTTACATAAAATAACATAATTTCTTCCAGTGTTGTCTTATCGATCACAGCTCCTGAAAACTTTTTAGAAGCCTTATCCCTGTCACTTACCATCACTTCTGCTCCAAAATCCGTAACTCTTGCACTGATGTAATCTTCTCTATCAAAATCCTTAAAGTCCTTCTTTGAACATTTAACGACTCCATGGCTATCCAGGATTTCATCCTTGATTCCCGTAATAAGAATCTTTCCCTTATCTATGAATGTAACCATGTCGGCTACCTTCTCAAGATCGGATGTAATATGTGATGACATCAGGATGGAATTATCCTCGTCCTGAAGATACTCAAGAAATATATCCAGAATCTCATTTCTTACAACCGGGTCAAGTCCCGTAGTTGCTTCGTCCATAATCAGAAGCTTTGCATTATGAGAAAGACCTGTGGCAATCTGAAGCTTCATCTTCATACCCTTTGAGAACTGTCCGAACTTCTTCTTAAAAGGAAGCTGGAATCTGTCTAGATAATTCATAAAGCATTCATTATCCCACTCCTTCCATATACCACCCATAATCTTCGTCAGCTGCTTAGCTGACAGATCATCATTAAAAGGAAGTACATCGAAGATTGCAGCTATATGCTCCTTCACTTCATATTCATGTTCCGGCATCTCCTTGCCGAGAAGCTTAATCTCTCCACTATCCCACTTAAGAATATTGAGGAGTGAATTGATGGTCGTAGTCTTACCTGCACCATTCTGTCCGATAAAACCCATTATGCTTCCCTTTGGAACATTAAAGCTCACATTATCAAGAGTAAATCCATCATATTTCTTAGTAAGGTTCTTTATTTCAATTGCATTTTCAAAATCCATAACAGCCTCCATAAAGAGTCAAACCGAAGCGTCTATTCTGACTCATATCACATGGTATATTGTATATATTCGATATACACAATATACCATCTTCATATATACAAGTCAACCCTGAGTTTAAAAAAGTTTTTCTCTGACCAGATTATTACTATTCATAGTAACAATTGACATTTGACAAATACATGCTTCAGGTGTATACTTTGCTACGTTAAAGCGATAAAGTGACATAAGTGTCATAAGTCAACAATTAATACATTAATTATTGAGGAGAAAACTATTATGATAGCAATCTTAGAGAATAATGCCACAGATGATCAGATAGAAAAGCTTACCGGCTGGTTTGAAGAGCAGGGCATGCGCTGCCAGCTGTCCCGGGGAGAATTCCAGACAATACTTGGAATTATCGGTGATACATCTAAGCTTGATACTGAACTCATAGCTTCTCTGGATATTGTAAAATCAGTTACCAGAATCACAAATCCGGGTAAAAAAGATAATCAGAAATCAAAGAATAAGGATGGCGACTTCCATCGCTCCGGTATTAAAACAGTCGGAATAATCGGACTTGGTCTTATCGGAGGTTCCTTCGCCAAGGCGTATAAAGAAAATTCCAATGCAAAGGTTCTGGGCTTCAACAGAAGCACGGCTACAACGCATTTTGCAATGATGGATGGAACCCTTGACGGCGAGCTGATACTTAAAAACGAAAGCGAAGCAGCAGAAAATGAAAAGGGTAATCTTCTCTCTGACTGCGATCTTGTTATTATTTCACTCTACAATCAGGCTATAATTGATTTTGTAAAGAACAATGCCCAGAACTTCAAAAAGGGCTCACTGGTTATTGACGCCGGTGGTCTCAAGAGACGCATCTGCAGAGAATGCTTCCCTGTTGCAAAGGAGAATGGATTTATCTTTGCAGGCGGACATCCTATGGCAGGCAAAAAGTTCTCTGGTTACAAATACAGTACCGGCAAGCTCTACAGAGACGCTTCCATGATAATCGTGCCTGATGAATCCTATGACATGTTCCTTATTGAACGTATCAAGGATGCTCTTGCACCATGTAACTTCGGACGAATCACTGTTACCAGTGCCGACAAGCATGACCAGATGATCGCATTTACCTCTGAGATGGCACATATCGTATCAAACGCTTATATCAAGAGCCCAACAGCAAGAGAACACCTTGGATTCTCAGCAGGAAGCTACAAGGATATGACATGAGTTGCCTGGTTAAATGAAGATATGTGGACAGAAATCTTTATGGAGAATAAGGATAATCTCATATATGAGCTTGACACTATCATCAATTATCTGGGAGAATACAAGAAAGCTCTGGAAACAGACGACAGCAAATTCCTCCATGATATACTTCATGACGGAAAGGTTGCCAAGGAAGAGGTTGATGGCATCTGATGTTATCAGATAGTATAGTAATTGAGAGTTATCTATGAATACTAAAGATATTAAAAATGACAAAATCACATATGACGAAGCGACTGATATAATGACTATTGATGCTGCGTCTTCAGCTGCGAAGGGGCATGTACGCTCAATCGCATCCAAATCGCATGCTCACAGACTTCTGATAGCCGCTGCTCTTTCCGACAGCGAAACACGTATCCTGACTCCGGATACTTCAAAAGATATTGAAGCAACCATAGACTGTCTGAATTCACTGGGCGCAGGCATAAAACGTAAAAATGATTATATAGCTGTTACCCCAATATCACTTAATCAAGAAAGTCCAAAAGCAGGGGCAGACTGCGGCGAAAGTGGTTCCACTTTAAGATTTATTCTTCCTGTAATTGGCGCTCTTGGGATCAGCACTGAAATAACCATGCACGGAAGGCTGAGCGAACGTCCTCTTTCTCCCATGTATGAAGAGCTTATATCACACGGAATGTATATATCTCCACAGGGTACTAATCCTTTATCTGTATCAGGACATCTTACCGCCGGTGATTATACTATTGCAGGAAATGTATCCTCTCAATTTGTTACCGGACTGCTGTTTGCTCTCCCAATCGCTTCGACAGCGGATACTGCTGACGAAAGTACAAAATCAGAGAGTATACTTCATGTAACAGGAAGACTTGAGTCCCGTCCCTATGTTGATATTACACTGGATGTTTTAAAGAAGTCAGGAATTATCATTACAGAGAAAACTCTTGAAAATGGAGATACCTGTTTTATTATCCCATCCAACCAGACCTACCATACCGATCCGGAGGCTCTTGTAGACGGAGATTGGTCAAATGCCGCATTTTTCCTTGCAGCAGGAGCCATATCGGATACTGTAACTGTAACCGGACTGAATATGAACTCTCTTCAGGGAGACAAGAAGGTTCTGGATATACTTAAAAGTTTCGGTGCAGATATAACCATGTCCGATAAAAAATCGGAAGCAACAGAGGACTACAGAGATATAACCATAACTCCCGCTCCTCTTCATGCAACAGATATAGATGCTTCAGATATACCTGACCTTGTTCCCATCCTCGCAGTGGTGGCAGCAGTTGCTGATGGAAGAACATCTATCAGAAATATAGAACGTCTTAGAATAAAAGAAAGCGACCGAGTGCAGACCGTTATTAATACTCTGTCTTCTCTGGGAGCTGACATATATGAAGAAATGAATTCCATTATAATAAACGGAAAAGTTTCTCTCTCCGGAGGAATAATAGATTCCTGCAACGATCACAGAATCGCAATGGCTGCCGGAATAGCTGCCCTGCGATGTGAAAATAAAGTACAAATAAAAAATCCCCGGGCAGTAAATAAATCCTACCCGGGATTCTATAAAGATCTAGCTAAATTATTATAATATATTATCCAAGGCCTGAACGAGCAATCCTTCAGGCTTTATTTTTTAATCATCTTCATTCAGTGTTTCCAGTACGAAATTAAATATCACTGAACCCAGATATAAAAGTATTCCTATCCAGAAGCAGAAAGGAGCAAGGCCCGGAAGAAGCTTACATACCATCCTTGTAGCCCCCTCAACATGATTGGCTACACTGTTATCTATATAGGACTGCCAGCTGGAAACCGAATCCCTGAACTGTGTTGCACTGTTTCTGAAAGAAGGTGTATGCGTAAGAAGAATCATAAGGATTATCTGTATCAGAAGTGCCGAAATTCTGACTATCTTCTTCCTATTTACGAAAAAATCTTTCTGTTTGATATTATCGTTTATTCCCGCAAGTACCAGAAATCCAATAACCACATAAAACATTATAAGGAGAACAGCAGGATATATCCCACTGAAACTGATATTCTTGTCAGTGATATTGTTTTCCAGATCTCTGATAAACATTCCCTGAAAAGCATTATAGACACTTTTTATAATACTGATACCACCACGGTTGATTTCCGTTGTCTTAACGAACAGAACCATCCAGTTAAAAATCGTGGATAATAACAAAAGTCCTGCACCTGAAAGTGCCATTATTCCCGCTTTCTTATATGAACCTTCGTTCTTATAAAATGGTTCCGGCTCTCTACCATTTATCACGGACATAAACGCCTTCCTCTCTCAGCTCTTTCAATCTGTTTTTAACCATATCCAGTTCTTCAGCGTAGGTCATTCCAAACCACTGTTCATCCGTTGGAATGCATTTAACTGTTCCCTTTTCTCTTTCAAGTATACTCTGAACAGCATCTGATATGGTTTCTTCAAATGTATCAGGAGAAGCAGTTACTCCTTCTTCAAATCTCTGCTTGAAGCTTTCCTCTATATCATCTATGAAGCCTTCACTGAATGCCCATAGATTCATGGAAGCAAGTGCACCATTCTGAATCAGATGGTAGGAAACTCCTCCATCTACAGTATAGTAGCCTCTGCCATCCTCAAGCTTAATATTCTTACGTTCATCTATACGATTCAGACTTCCGTCTTCGTTAGTCTGACATATTCCTCTGCTTACGGTTCCTGTAGGACTGAGGGTTTTAATCAGATCATAGCATATACATCCGTGTTCTCCCGGTGTAGATGCCTTTGAAAGAAAATCAAATGCTGCAGTATATGCACCTCTTCCATAGAAATCATCAGCATTTATCGTAAGGAATTTCTTTCCCTTAAGAGCTTTTCTTGCACTCCATAATGCATGAGTAGTTCCCCATGGCTTCACTCTTGTTCCCGGAACCTCAACCTTTCCCGGAACATCCTCAATAGACTGATATACATAAGTAACGGGAATCTTTTTCTCAACACGATTCCCTATAGATTTTCTGAACTTAGCCTCGAAATCTTTTCTGATGATAAAAACAACCTCAGAAAAACCAGCCTGAATAGCATCATAAATGGCATAGTCCATGAGAACATGTCCATCATCATCTACACTCTGTATCTGTTTCAGGCCCTTAAAACGGCTGCCCATTCCTGCGGCCATAACCACAAGAACCAGATTACTTTTAACCATTTCGTTACCTCTCTGTAGTCTTTTCCTTCTTATCCTTATCTTCCGTAGGCTTTTCTTCTGTTATAAGGTCTTCATTATCCTTACTTACTATGTACTGATCTATATCATCCTGCTTAACTTCTTCGTCCCCCAGAACTCTTGAGATCAGCTTGTTACCAAATTCAAGATCCCCCTTATTCGGTATCATTACATAGGCAGGTGTTCCAAGTGAATAGCAGACCTTCTCTGAATCAGATCCACTTACACTGTATGTAAGAACCTTCCAGTTTCCATCTTCTATCGTACTCTGAACCAGATAACCAACATCTTCCTTCTTCATGTTAGTCTGGCACATATTTCCCATCTCATCCATCAGACTGCTGTAATTCTTAAGCATGTTAGAAGACTCAAGCTTCTCAATAGTAGCTTTAATTACCTGCATCTGGTTACGTCCACGCTGTCTGTCACCATCGGTGAAATTCCTTGATCTTGCAAATCCGAGAGCCTCAGCACCATTCAGATGATTCTTTCCTTCACTGAAGGAATAAGTTCCCTCTTCAGTAATAGAGGTAAATGAATACTGAGAATCTACATCTATTCCGCCCAGCTTATCTATAATAGTCTGGAAGCCGGAGAAGTTGATTCTTACATAGCAGTTAAGATCAACATCATAAATTGTCTTAAGAGTATTCATAGAAGTATCTATTCCGTAAAGTCCTGCATGAGTAAGCTTATCTTCTTTATTGATACCGGCAAGCTTTACAAAGTAATCTCTAGGTGTAGATACAAGCAGAACTGTCTTAGTTTTGTTGTTTACTACAGCTATGATATTAACATCACTTCTACTCTTAGCTGTAACAGAGCCAAATGTATCAATACCGCTGATATACATGCAGAACCTATCTGTATCTATCTCTGCTTCAGGCTCAGCTATTTCTTCCTCAATCTCTTTAGCCATGATAATCTTCAGATTATTTGCCGAATACTGAGGATAATCTTCAGAAGAATCAAGAGTAACTATCGTACCTTTATTTGCTATGATACCATTGATTCTGCCGTTTTCAAATGCACCGATTGCTGCATATATAGAATCATAGCCTTCAGTTTTTATTTCAGCATTTACTTCAGCATTAATATCATTAATTGTTTCCTGAATACTGTTGGCATCAACTGTATTTACGGTTCCGAATAAATAACCGTTGGCTACAGCCTCATTAACAGATGTAACCGCATCGTCACTTCCTACATAAACATTTATCTCATCTGTTTCAGTTGTATTTCCGGTAACATTATCTATTGCCTTATTGGCAACTCCCACGAAATAACATCCCACACCCAGAATCGCACTGAGTACAAGAGATATGATTATTTCAGTAATACATAATTTCTTACTTCCTTTTTTTACCATAATGAGCAGTCCCAACGGAATTGCCACAAGTATGGTTGCTCCGATAATTCCATAAAGAACAGGAATTAATCCGGATGTCATTACAAGATATATAAGTGCTATAGTAACCATAAGCTGAATCACAGCCATGGTATAACCAACGAATTTCAATGCTTTCATTATTTTTTCCTTTTCCAGTTACCGTACACAGTGTTACTCACTGCTGACTCAAAACCACTGTGTAACATTTTTTTATTTATGTAGACATTCAGCCCACACGTAGTTTATAATACCACAAAAAGAAATTAAAGCAAAGATAATTTATATGAAAGACATTAAATACTACTGTGACAAAATGAATATAGCACTCAGTGACTATCAGCTGGAGCAGCTCAATCACTATATGGATATGGTTATCGAAACCAATAAAGTGATGAACCTCACAGCCATAACCGAACCCGAGGAATTTGCTCTCAAGCACCTGGCAGACAGTCTGTCACTGATAGCCTACGCTGATAAGTACCGTGAGCTGCCCTCGTCATCTATATCCGTAATAGATGTGGGAACCGGCGCAGGTTTTCCCGGCATACCGCTGAAGATAGTATGTCCTGATATCAAGCTTACACTTCTGGATTCCCTCAATAAGAGGATCATGTTCCTGGAAAATGTAATCTCAGAACTTAGTCTAACGAGTGTTACTGCCATTCATGCTCGCGCCGAGGAAGGCGCCCGTAACGCCGGACTTCGAGATAACTTCGACCTGGTGGTTTCCCGTGCCGTGGCAAGCATGAATATCCTGGCTGAATACTGTCTCCCTTATGCAAAGGTAGGCGGATGCTTCGTTTCATACAAATCAGGAGAATGGCAGGAGGAAGTTAAAAACGCCGAGAACGCCATCAGAACCCTGGGTGGAAAGCTTGATGAAGTAGTTGAATCACCACTGGTCGATTCAGACATCAAGAGAAGCTTCGTCATAATAAGCAAGGAAAAGAAAACCCCGAAGCCTTACCCCAGAAAACCCGGCACTGCAAAAAAGCAACCGTTATAAAAACGTGACACTTGTACCAGGTTCAAACTGTCACCTATGTAAAAAATAAGTGAGTCCCTATGGACTCACTTATTTTTCGTATTATTTCCCATTCGCTTATCGCTATTTTTCCTCTCGATATACTTTCTGTCGCGCTCTTTTTTCTTCTCGGCGAGTATATCTTTACGTTTCTTTATATCCGAATATTTTGCTTTGGTTATCGGATGTATCTTCTTTACAACAAATACTGTATCCATGCTTTCTGAAGCAGGTTTAAACTTTATGGTGGAAAGCATCTTTCCATGTCTGAAGCATACTCCCACCGCCAGGTCTGTTGTACTGTTTACCTGAAATGCTTTTATCTTATTGGCGGTCTTCCGCCCACACCTTACACATCGGATATCTGTAATCCTCTTATCGGAAAGTGCCGCTTTCTTTGAAGAATATTCACCGTAGATTTCTTCAAGTGTGCCGTTGTGGAAATCATGAATGGATTCTGAACGACTCTTCGGATATCTGTATATATCATAAACATATTTTTCGGATATATCTCCCAGCTTACCTTCCTGCATAACTCTTGCAGTATAATAAGCATCGTTTATCGCTGCATGGAACGGTCTGTCATGTTCCAGCTTCAGCTTGTCTATCGCCTTCTCCAGCTTGCTTACTGAATTATCCTTTGAATACTTATCAGCATATATCTGTTGTATGTCATAGAATTTAAGCGGAAATGGCAGCTTCTTCATATAGTAAAAATCCATATTTGTCTGAAGATATGCCAGATCTGAAGGTCCCCAGGTGCAAAATGCGTAGTTGAGGCCATCAGCCGAAGCTATGTTACTATCATCCTGGGCTGAGCTTTCTTCCCCATCTATCGGCTGCGCGCACCATTCGAGAAATCTGCTACAGGCATCCTTGAAAGGAACTCCTTCATTCTTCAAGGTTTCCTCATCGTAGTTTAATATATCCTTTATGTACTTATGCAGTTTTGTATAAAGTTTTGGTTTTATCAGCTGTGAAAACTCATCTACTATTTCGAAATTGTCATTCAGTTTTACAGCTCCTATTTCTATGATCTCAAAAGGCATCCTCGGGTGTTCACCCGCATGTCCGCTTGGACTCTGATTCCACTCAAGATCGAAGACAATATAATTCATGAATGCTCCTAAAACTTATGTATTTATATCTATCTCTTTAACTGTGTGAAGTAATGTGCATGATAAGCATGGTTACGTCTGCCGGCGAAACTCCGGATATTCTGGATGCCTGACCGATAGACTTCGGACGGACAGCCTCCAGCTTCTGCCTTGCTTCTATACGAAGATTACGAACCTCACTGTAATCTATATCATCAGGAATCTTTTTCTTTTCCATTTTCAGGAAATGTTCTACCTGACGTTTCTGCCTGTCGATGTAACCCTCGTATTTGAGGGAAATGTTTATCTGCTCGATTATCTCACGAAGTCTGCCTTCCTCTCCGTCCAGTCTGTTCTCCTTCTTCAGTCCTTCAGGTCTGTCCGGATCCAGCTCTTCTACCTCTTCATATCCAAGCTCCGGTCTTCTGATAAGATCAGCAAGAGAAACTGCAGTATGTGTCGGAGAGCTCTCATTTCTGGCAAGAAATTCCTGCGTGCCCTTATTGGCACCTATCATTACTTCCTTCAGTCTTGAAACCTCACACTCTATTATACGCCTCTTTTCGCAGAATGTCTCGTATCTTTCATCATCGATAAGACCTATATCATGTCCTATCTCCGTCAGTCTGAGGTCCGCATTGTCCTGTCTTAAGAGAAGTCTGTACTCAGCACGGCTGGTCATCATTCTGTAAGGTTCCTTAGTTTCCTTGGTAACAAGGTCATCTATCAGAACTCCTATATATCCGTCTGAACGCTTCAGTACCACAGGTTCTTTTCCCTGAAGCAGTCTGGCCGCATTTATTCCGGCTATAAGCCCCTGAGCTCCCGCTTCTTCATATCCACTGCTTCCGTTTATCTGACCGGCGGAGAAAAGTCCGCTGACAGATTTAAATTCAAGAGAAGGCTTCAGGTCAGTAGCGGAGATACAGTCATATTCTATGGCATATGCTGGTCTCACTATCTTGGCATTTTCCAGACCTGCTACAGAATGCACCATCCTGTACTGAACATCCTCCGGCATGGAAGACGACATTCCGTCCAGATACATTTCCGTAGTGAATTCTCCTTCAGGCTCAATGAATAACTGATGCCTGTCTTTATCCGGGAATTTATGAATCTTATCCTCTATGGATGGGCAGTATCTCGGTCCCGTTCCCTTAATAACTCCTGAGAAAAGCGGAGATCTGTCTATATTTTCCTCTATGATCTGATGTGTCTCTTCATTGGTATAGGTGAGCCAGCAGGATATCTGATCCCTCTTTATATCCTCTTCGGTATTGGTAAAGGAAAATGGCTGTATATGCTCATCACCCTTCTGCTCGCTCATCTTTGAATAATCAATTGTAGTTCCATCTATTCTTGGCGGCGTTCCCGTCTTAAATCTTCTGAGCGGGATGCCTGCCTCAGTCATCGAATCCGACAAATGGTTCGCAGCCATAAGTCCATTGGGACCTGTATAAGTAATAGTATCTCCATATATGCAGAAAGCCTTCAGATAAACTCCCGTACATAGCACAACTGCCTTTGCATGATAAGTAGCTCCCGAAAATGTCTTCACACCGGTAATCCTTAAAGTCTCATCTGATTCTCTTTCATACAGTAACTCCGAAACCTCACCCTGTCTGAGAGTAAGATGCGGTGTCTTCTGAAGGGTAAGCCTCATCTGCTTTGTGTACTCAACCTTATCCGCCTGGGCACGGAGTGAATGAACGGCAGGACCCTTGGATACATTTAACATCTTTGACTGGATATAGGTCTTATCGATGTTCTTACCCATCTCTCCACCGAGGGCATCTATCTCACGAACAAGATGACCCTTGGAGCTTCCTCCGATATTCGGATTGCAAGGCATCAGAGCAACACTATCCATGCTCACAGTGAACATGATGGTTTCAAAACCGAGACGTGCTGCAGCCAGAGCTGCTTCACAGCCGGCATGACCCGCTCCCACTATTACGATGTCATAAGTTTCTTCAACGTTCATTTATTTTTCCCTTTTTCAGTAATAATTCACAGTAACTCGAAACCCATTCGGAAAATTCGCATTTCATGCTCTACTGTGAATACTAACTTACTTTCCCATGCAGAACTCTCTGAATATCTTGTCTGCCAGATCGTCCTCCAAAGCTTCTCCTATTATCTCGCCAAGGGACTCATAAGCAGACATCAGATCTATGGTATAAAAGTCCTCACCTACTCCTGCTGCCACACTCTCTGCAACCTTCTCAAGTGAACTTTTAGCAGCAATAAGTGATTCTTTATTCCTTGTATTTGTTATATAAACCTGATTATTATAATCTATCTTCTCGCTAAAGAAAAGCTCCTTTATTTTTTCTTTTAACTGCGCAAGTCCTTCAGCGGTCTTTGCGGATATCTGAAGCACATCTACATCAGCCTTGGAAACACGGCTGATATCCAGAGTTTCACCAACCATTTTTATTATATCTTCATCAGAAATTATCTGCTGCTTATCACTTTTGTTTATAAGAACAATAACCTTCTTATCACCGAGAAGCTGTATTATTTCTCTGTCATTTTCAGTCAGTCCTTCGGAACCATCGATTACAAGAAGGACAAGATCCGCTTCATCAATGGATTTGCGAGCCTTCTCTACTCCGATTTTCTCCACAGTATCCTCAGTCTCACGAATACCTGCAGTATCGATCAGCTTAAGCACTATTCCATCTATTTCGGCATACTCCTCGAGAGTATCTCTGGTGGTACCTTCAACATCCGTTACTATGGCTCTGTTTTCACCGAGAAGCAGATTCAGTATAGAAGACTTGCCGGCATTGGGACGCCCTACAATTGCAGTCCTGATACCCTCTTTAATGATTCTGCCTTCATCTGAAGAATCTATCAATACATCTATTCTTGAGAGAACTTCCTCAACCGTGGCATTAAGATTCTCATCAAAACCATCCAGTGAATAGTTCTCAGGATCATCCAGTGCAGACTCTATATAAGCAGTATTATAAAGAATCTTTTCTCTGAGATCCCTTATCTCATCTCTGAGTCGTCCGGTAAGCTGATTCACTGAAGCCGAGAGCGCCATATCAGACTCAGCATTTATCACATCCATTACAGCCTCAGCTTCGGTCATATCAATCCTGCCGCCCATAAATGCTCTTTTGGTGAACTCACCCGGCTCGGCAGTTCTTACTCCCTTCCTGATGAGAAGATCCATAACCTTTCTTACAACATATGTGCCTCCATGAAGATCTATCTCAACTGTATCTTCAGTGGTATAGGTATGAGGAGCCTTCATCACAAGAACAACTGCCTCGTCAAGTATGGTATCTCCATCCATAATCCTTCCGAAGGCAGCAGTAAAACTGTCCATATCTTTAATTCTCTTTTTTCCCTTGAATATACCGTCACATACCGGGACAGCCTCAGGTCCGCTCACGCGTATCATTCCGATGGCGGACCTGCCCATTCCCGTCGCAACAGCACAAATCGTGTCTGTTTTATACATGTCTCTTTTACTTCTTTATCTTAACTTTTTTAACCTTGCTCCACTGACCATATACCTTATCACCATTTTCATCCTTAGTATATGCTCTTACTCTTACATAATAAGTCTTTTTCTTTTTGAAGCCTTTTTTAGTAAATGTAAGCTTGGTTGTAGTAACTGTTTTCTTGGATTTGGTAAAGCTCTTATTACGAGCATATTGTACCTGATAGCCCTTTGCTCCCTTTACCTTCTTCCATTTAACCCTGATCTTTTTGCTCTTAAGATTCTTAACAGATTTAACCGTAGGCTTAGATGGTGCTTTTACCTGTGATTCTTCATCCTGATCAGGTTCCTCTGTAGGTTCCGGTGTTTCAGTCGGAACAGGTGTTTCTTCATCCGAAGGTGTTGGTGTTACCTCAGGTTTATCTGTAGGAGCCGGTGTAGCTGTTGGAGTCGGTGTAGCTGTTGGAGTCGGTGTAGGTACCGGCTTCTTATTAACCGAAAGATAAACATATGTATAAACAGGATTATCTTCTTCATTCTTCGATACTTCAATAGCAACTTTCTTTACTGCCTTATTTTCAGCAGCAGCGGTTTCAACCATTTTCTTTTCATCGTCAGTTAATTTATCTGATGGATTACCGGACTCATCTTCTGTCTGAAGAGTCTCAGGTGTGCCTATCATATCCCTGGTCATAACAACCGTCACATTTGTACCATCTGCGCAAGGAAGTGTTATAGTCATTCCTTCAAGTGCTGCTGCGATTTCCTCTGCACTTGATGAATCATCTAAACCACTTAGCTTATTCAGATCATCTTCACTGATTGCAGAAACAGCATTCTTTACCGGAGCCTTTACTTCGATTGAATACTCATCACTGCTGTAGGTTTTATAACCGATCTTAAATGTATAGCTTCCGGCCTTCAGTTTCTTTTCACTGACACTTATTCCATCAAGATATAATACTGCATCAGCAACAAGAGTGCCGCCATCCACATCAAATGCTACATCAGCATCATCTGTTGTATTATTATCATATGAGATAACTGCTGAAGTTCCTTCAAGATCAAAGTCCTGATTCTCCAGATAAACAGTTTTTGAAGGACCGGTAAAATCAACATTGGTAATCTGCTTTGCTCTTACATTTACCTTAAATGTATCCTTCTTACCATCTATAGTTACAGTTATAACCTGATCTCCGATTTCTTCACTGCTATAACCGGATATCATATCTTCTGTCAGATCTTTTTCTTCTTCAGTATCATTGTCATAAACTACATTTACCTTTCCGCCCTTTACCTCAAAAGGCAGACCTTCTATGTACTGAAGCTTATCTGGTTTCTTTGTAACAGAAACGAATATAACTATCTTATCCTTAACTTCAATATCTTTCTCAACACTGAGATCAGAATCATACTCATTATTCACATCATTATACATAAGTGTTATGGTCTGATTTCCTATAACAGAGCTGTCATAACCACTGATGGAAATGCTACTCTCACTCATGAGTTCTTCAAGAGTAAAGTTCTTCTTATCTCCATCATTATAAGTTACTTCAACTTCCGTCTCCCCCGGATTCAGTGCCTTTTCCACCTTCTGTGGAAGGATGTCAGATATAGCTATTGCTGTAGCAATCTTAGGTATTACATTTACTTCAAAGGTTTTGGAAATTTCATCCTGGGTTATACTTACAGTCTGCTTTCCAAGCTTATTCTTATTATATCCGGAAATGCTGTAATTAACTGAACCTTCCTCATACTGCTTCACGGTTTCATCATCATAGTAAGTAACAGCCACAAAGCCTGTCATGTCAAGTTCCTGACCCTCTACATATTCAAGCTTCGTCGGAGGAGTAATAACAAGCTCAGCCGGAAGATGTAATGTAAGAATCATCTCGACACTCTTTGTTATCGGCTCATCCTTTCCGTTATTATAGGTATAAGAAAGAATAGCCGTCTGAGAAGATTCTTTTGAATCCTCATCATAATTACTTATACTTATCTGCTTACTTCCGATTCCAAAAACAGCAGTTGTTCCGTTATCGTAGGCGGCTATCAGCTTACCGCTTATCTTACTTAAATCATAATTGTCATAGAATACCGTTCCCTTGGCAGTCTGAACGGAAGAAGCCTGTTTGTTATCCTCATCATACCAGCTGAGGCTTTCAAGAGACTTCGGCTTTACATATACAGATATGGAAACTGCATCTTCTGTTCCTTCAACGTCCTTCAGACTTCCCTTAAGGTCAAATATTGAATCAGGAACTTTAAGCTTATCTTTATCTACCTCGTTCCATACGATATCTTCTTTTGAAGAAAGACCATTACTCCATTTTACTGAAGCTTTCTCCGGAAGCTTTGAATCAAACAACACTTCTTCAAGGGTTTCAATCTGATCAAACACTTCTATCTCTTTAACAGTTGCCGGAAGAACCTTACAGCTTACAGAAACATCCTTTGTAACATTATTTCCACAATCAACCTGTCCCGTTACGGTAAATGTTGTCGCTGTTTTATTAAGATTCTTATAACTATCTTCAGAGATTTCGTCCCAGGTTATATCCAGATCTTCATTATCATTATTAGACCAGGTT
>JAFWSY010000141.1 GCA_017519155.1 Eubacterium sp. | reverse complement strand
TTTTCTTCCCTGATACCACAGGAGGCTGCAGATAAACAAAAAATGAAAATCATCACAGCGGATATATATTTTTTTATACCTTTAATTATCTTCATTTATCAAACTCCTGATGTCATCAATAGTCTCACTGATTGATTTTAGCATATTTTCCTGAATAAGGCTTGAAGTTTTTACCATAAATCCGGATTCTTTTGTGGCAACTATACGCATATTGCCCTTATACTTCTTAATAAACCTGTCCAGTTCCTCAATCTTATACTTCGATGTATCCTGAATTATATAATATGCCCATCCATCCTTGTATCGTACATGAGACAGATATGCAGCATGAGCCTTTGCTCTGATAAGAGCCACATCAAGCAGAAAGCTTACCTGCTTCGGAATCTTTCCGAACCTGTCTTCCACCTCTGCCATAATGTCTTCGGCATCCTCTATACTTTCTATATGAGATATCCTCTTATACAGCTCCAGCTTCAGATATTCATTTCTTACATATTCTTCAGGAATATATGCATCGATAGGAATATCAACTGAAGTATCAAAATCTGAGTCCTCGGTCTCACCCATTCTTTTTCTGACTGCCTGTGAAAGAAGCTTAACATACAAATCATAGCCGATTTCTTCCATATGGCCGGACTGGCTGGAACCCAGTATATTTCCTGCACCTCTTATCTCCAAATCTTTCATGGATATTTTATATCCGGAGCCCAGTTCTGTAAACTCTCGTATTGCCGACAGACGCTTCTCGGCAACCTCTCTGATTACCTTATCTCTTCTGTACATCAGGAAGGCATAACTGGATCTGTCGGATCTTCCTACACGGCCTCTCAGCTGATACAGCTGTGCCAGACCGAAATTATCTGCATTATGTATGATGATTGTATTTACATTCGGTATATCAAGTCCTGTTTCAATGATAGTTGTTGATACCAGTACATCTATTTCCTTTGCAATAAATGCGTGCATGATATCCTCAAGCTCCCGGCCGTTCATCTTACCGTGGGCATATTCTATCCTTGCATCGGGAAGTATCTCACGAAGTTCAAGAGTTATCCTGGATATATCATCAACCCTGTTATAAACATAGTAGACCTGACCACCGCGGGACAGTTCTCTTGTAATAGCTTCCTTAACTATTTCCCTGTCATACTCCATGACATAGGTTTGGATAGGACGTCTGTCTACAGGCGGTTCCTCCAGAAGACTCATATCCCTTATTCCGATGAGACTCATATGGAGAGTTCTCGGTATAGGTGTAGCAGTAAGTGTAAGAACGTCCACTGTATTTTTAAGCTGCTTTATAGTCTCCTTATGCTTAACACCGAAACGCTGTTCCTCATCTATTATAAGAAGTCCCAGCGACTTATAGGCTATATCCTTTGAAAGGAGTCTGTGAGTGCCGATAACTATATCCACAGATCCATTCTTTAAGCCCTCTATGATTTCCTTCTTTTCCTTTGTGGAACAGAATCTGGAAAGCATTCTTACATTTATCGGATACCCCTTCATTCTCTCGTTGAAGGTCTCATAATGCTGTTCCGCCAGAATGGTAGTAGGAACTAGATATGCAACCTGCTTACCGTCCTGAACCGCTTTAAAGGCTGCTCTGATAGCTACCTCGGTTTTTCCGAAGCCAACATCACCGCAGATAAGTCTGTCCATTATCTTGGTACTTTCCATATCCGCTTTCGTATCCTCTATGGCACGAAGCTGATCAGGAGTTTCCTCATATGGAAAGAGCTCTTCGAATTCTTTCTGCCAAACTGTATCGTCGGAAAATGCGTAGCCCTTTTTGCTGTTTCTTATGGCATAGAGCTGTATAAGCTCATCAGCCAGATTATCTATATGTGATTTAACTCTGCTTCTGGTTTTATTCCAAGTCTCCCCACCAAGCTTATTAAGCTTCGGAGGACGTGAATCTTTATTTGAATATTTGCCAATAAGGCTGAGCTGCTCCACAGGAATAAAGAGCTTTCCACCTCCGGCATAATCAATATTTATATAATCACGGATCCTTCCATCGGAGGTTTTAACCTTTTCTATTCCTTTATATATACCTATTCCATGACGTTCATGAACTACATAGTCACCAACGCCGATCTCGTCGAGAGTTTTATATTTCTCGCCCTCATACTTCTTTGGAAGACGTTTCTTTCTGCCTTCTCTGTTCTTTCCGAAGATCTCACCCTCTGATATCAGCACCTGCTTTGATTCAGGTATGACCCAGCCCTCAGGAAGATTTCCGGTTGTAACCATAACCTCTCGTGGAAGAAGTGTCCTTGTACTGCTTTCAGAGAAGAAGGCAGGCAGATCATCCTCCATAAAGGAATCGGATATTCTCTTTGCCCTGGTTCTGGAAGGTGATACTATGATTATCCTATAATCATCATTTCTCCATTTACGGATATCCTTTTTAAGTCTTTCTATATCTCCCAGATAATCTTCTGTTTTCTTTGCATCTAATCTAATAGAGGTTTTTTCATTCCAATCTGTTTCCTTTTTATAGAATTCGGAAAACATGATCAGCTTTCTGTTACACAGTCCGGCTATAGTCTGCTCGGCACTGCTGAGAACTCCTGCCTGTCCCGGAAGGATATATCCACTCTCGATACGTGCCTGCATGGATACGGCAAATTCTTTTGAATAACCGGTGGCACGTTCCAGCACACGGGATGGCTCATCTATAAATATCGGAGTATCCTCCGGCAGATAATCGATAAAGGAGACTGTAGTTCCAAAGAAATAATCCACCAGATTATCCAGACCTGAAGTTGAATTATATTCTGTTATCTCTTCCTTAACATGCTTTATATATGAAGTAAGTCTTGCGTAACATTCTGTCTTGAAATTCTTCTTGAATACACCGGCTACCCTTTCGGTTTCTTCTTCTATTTTATCTATACCGCGCCTTATTCTGTCCTGGCTAAGAACATATTCCGTGGCAGGGAGAATCTCAATACTCTCGCACTGCTCAATGGATCTCTGTGAACTCTCATCAAAGTATCTGATGGAGTCGATTTCGTCTCCGAAGAATTCAACACGACAAGGGCACTCTTCTGTCAGGGGGTATATATCAAGTATACCGCCTCGTACAGAAAACTGCCCTCTGGCTTCGACAACAGCTACATTTTCATAGCCCAGCATCACAAGTTTCGATTTGATCTCGCTCAGCTCAACTTCCTGCCCGACCTCAAGGGTAAATATGTGTCTTTGAAAATACACCATATCAGGCAGCTTATCCATCACACCATCTATGGTTGTGATGATCACTGTTCTCTCGTTCTTATATATTCTTTTTAAGATTTCCAGTCTCTTGGCACCCGTCAGATTGCCATGAACATCTGCGTAATAGAAAAGTGCGTCCTTTGCAGGATATAGGAATACATCTCTGTCATAAAACTTATAATCATCAAAAAGCTTTTCGGCCCTGGCTGTATCATAAGTAATGATTAAGGAAAATGTACTCTCTCCTCTTACTGTTTCTGCAGCAAGGGGTCTGGCACTTCTCGTTATGCCCCATACATTTAACGGGTATGAATCCGGCTTCAACGTGAAGAGACTGTTGATTTCCCTAAAGGGAATTTTGAGCGCTTCCATATCTACCTCAAACTTTTGGCTGTTATACACTCAAGTTATATATCTTTATTATTTAATCACTTATTAATTAAACTGATTCATGGCTGCCTGGGCACCATTTAAAATGATCTCCTTTGCCGCATCCCCGGCTTTTTCAACTGCAGCTCTTATATCCGGCAGTTCTTCCTTGGTTGGACGGCTCAGTACATGATCTGCCATATCCCAGTCCTCAGGTCTTCCGCCTACTCCTATTTTTATTCTGTCAAAGCTGTCTGTTCCGAGATGCTCTATAATACTCTTGATACCATTATGACCGCCGGCGCTTCCACGGGCTCTTATTCTTATCCTGCCCACCTCAAGATCAACATCATCATATATAATGATGATATCCTCAGGAGTGCATTTATAAAAATCCATAAGGGCTCTGACCGCTTCTCCACTCAGATTCATATAGGTCTGAGGCTGTGCAAGGACAACCTTCTCTCCCTCTATGAAACCATGACCCGTAACAGATTTGCATTCCTTTTTATTAAAAGGGATGTTGTACTTATCCGACAGAAGAGTCACTACAGAGAAACCCATGTTATGACGCGTTCCAGCGTATTTTAATCCCGGATTTCCGAGTCCTACTATTATTTTCATATGTTTGCCTTTTACTGATTCTTTGACAGCATTATTTTCTCAGCTTCGGCAAGCTGAGCTTTTGTATTTACTCCGAGTATTTCATCGATATCATCTACAGGCATGGCATTTACCTTAAGTCCTGTGCTCTTAATTATCTGGATAGTGTCTGTAAGATAGTATTCACCCTGTGAATTATCATTAGTAATCTTATCAAGACTGAAATTAAGTGCTTCGGAATTAAACACATACATACCTGAATTGATTTCATTAACCTTCAGTTCTTCTTCTGTACAGTCCTTATGCTCAGTTATTTTCAGGAAGTTACCTTCACTGTCACGGATGATTCGGCCATAACCTGTTGGATCATCCACGATAGCTGAAAGAACAGTAACGCCATTTGATTCATGCTTATGCTTCTCACGAAGCTTCTTTATTGTATCTGCGGTGATGAGTGGGGTGTCTCCGCAAAGTATTACTGTATCGCCTTCACTGCCTATAAGGTCTCTGGCGCACATAACTGCATGACCTGTTCCAAGCTGTTCTCTCTGCTCTACAAAGTCGACTACATCAACTATCTCTCTCTTAACCAGCTGTCCCTGATAACCTACTATTACGATAACATCTGTAGCCCCTGCATCCTTTGCTGCCTGTATAACATAGTGAACCATAGTCTGGTCACATACCTTATGAAGAACCTTAGGAAGATCTGATTCCATTCTGGTTCCTTTACCGGCCGCAAGAATAACTGCCTTAAACTTGTCCATCATAATTTCCTCATTTCATTAAAATGATGTGGTTGTCAAAAATGTCTTTTGACATATTTGTTTACAACTCACACACTATACCACAAATCTTTTGGTTTGTACAAGAAAAAAGCACATCATTCAGCGCTCGATTCGAAGAATCGAACGTCCGAGCAAAGCGAGGATGCGTTCTGCGCAGCAGAACCAGGTCTTCGCAAGAAGACCTGCAAGCATGCAACAGCATGCTTGACACATTATAGTGTATTTCTGTATTCATCCCAATATTCACCGATTCTTTCCTGATTCAGATTTTCTCCAATCAGGATGAACAGCTCCTGTCCTACAGCTATAGGACTTATGTTAACCACCTGTGGAGTTGCATTTACTTCAAGCCATTTATCTCCTTCATCCTTTATAAAGCCCTTAAGTCTGATAAGCCGTCCGTTTTGACTGTCAGCAAATATTCTTTTTATAGTGTCCTCCAGTTTATTTACATCTGTTTTAACATGGAAAAAGAATATAGATTTAAAGCTGTTGCTGTCTGTAACCGGAAGCTTTATCATCTCTCCACTGTGATATCCGGAAGTGGAAATCTTCGAAAAGTCCTGATCCGGTACAGCGCCTGTCTTCCATATATAGAAATTACTAATCTGTCTTGCACATTTGAATTCCTCAAGACAGTTATTTACATAATTTTTTATTATGTCAACAGAATTATCTGTATTTTCCTGTGCCTCTTCTCCCATTTTACTGAGCACTACCGTTCCGGCCTTTGCTGTCTGCGAAGCCAGCAGATAGCGTATTTCTATGTCTTTATTTCCACTTTGTTCGAAGCTTATCTGTTCATTGATAAAGCCGGCATCTATAATAGTGATTACATTTCCCGGCTCAAACATACGCTCCAGAGGATCTTCATATATAAGATCAAAAAACTCATCTGCATCGAAGATACCTGATGGCTCTACTATTACTCTTGTATAACCTGCAAGCCCCATTGTGATGAGCTTTGTCTTAAGTCTGCGTCTGGTGCAGTCCGGATCACCACCAATTACCATTTCCAGATGGCACTTATCTCCAAGGGTTTTTTCCAACAGAAGCCGGTCTACATTTATTGCACCATAATCATTTACGATAATAGCCACACTTTCGCCTGCTCTCACCAGATAATCCGCATATTCACTTATAAAAGTAGTTTTACCGGAACCCAAAAAGCCGGTAATTAAATCAATCTTTTTCATTATTTACTCCGCTTTAATAAAATCGCGTTTATTTTATTATAGAAGCAAATCAATATCAAGATAAATAATAGAATTTTTGACACCCACGGCGCTCATGTAGTATACTCTGAAACACACATATTTATTATTTCGAAAGGATATCTGCGATGTATATAGCTGACAGATGGAAAGATTATGAAGTACTTGACTCCAGCCAGGGCGAAAAGCTTGAACGCTGGGGTAGATATATATTACTCAGACCTGATCCTCAGGTGATTTGGAATACAAAGAAAAGTGCACCTGAATGGAAGAAACTGAACGGTCACTATCATAGAAGTAAAAAAGGCGGCGGTGAATGGGAATTCTTTGATCTGCCTCAGGAATGGCAGATTCATTATCAGCTTCCCGATATCACTATTAACGGAACAGACAAGCTGACCTTTAATCTTAAGCCTTTTGCTTTTAAACATACCGGACTTTTTCCTGAGCAGGCTGCGAACTGGGACTGGATGTTTAATACTATATCTGAAGAAGTTAAAAAGGGCCGTGAGATCAAGGTCCTGAATATGTTCGCATATACGGGAGGAGCTACTCTTGCCGCTGCTGCTGCAGGTGCAAAGGTAACTCACGTGGATGCATCTAAGGGTATGGTTACCTGGGCTAAGGAAAATGCCCGCTCCAGCGGTCTGGAAGAAGCTCCCATCAGATGGCTTGTTGATGACTGTATGAAGTTCGTTGAAAGAGAAATCCGACGTGGAAACAAATATCATGCAATAATAATGGATCCGCCTTCCTACGGAAGAGGACCCAAGGGTGAGCTGTGGAAGCTCGAAGAATGTATATATGAACTGATAGAAAAAACAAATCAGATACTTGCAGATGATGCTATTCTTTATCTTATAAATATGTACACTACAGGTCTGTCTCCTGCAGTCATGAGCTACATGGTTTCATCCATAGTATGTAAGTCTCACGGCGGACAGGTTGAAGCAGAAGACATCGGTCTTCCTGTAAGAGAAAGCGGTCTTGTACTGCCCTGCGGTTCATCCTGCAGATGGAGTAAGAATTAATCGATTTGTTTACATTTTGCATAAAAAATAAGCTCCTGATGGGACTCCCACCGGTGGCTTCGCCACCTTTCAGGCCGGCTTCGGCTCGAAGAATCCACCGGATTCTTCTCGAACCTCTTCGAGGTTCGGCCTCGCTGTTCGAGTCCCTGTTTACTGATCAAATAAAAAAATAAGCTCCTGACGGGACTCGAACCCGTGACCTACTGATTACGAATCAGTTGCGCTACCAACTACGCCACAGAAGCTTAATAACATATATGACAAACTTCAACAAGCTTCTCCTGCAAGCAGGAACGCTTTTGACTTTTGACACTTATGTCATTATATATAAAGCATACATTAATTGCAAGATTGATTTTATAACAATTATTTAAGCCTTGTATGTAACCCATGGAAAA
>JAFWSY010000140.1 GCA_017519155.1 Eubacterium sp. | reverse complement strand
GCTCTTCTCTTGTGATACTGTAGATGGATGCAACTGATGATTTACTGCTTGATACATCCGATGCCTTTATCTCCTCACTTGCAAGAAGTTCATCCACATATATGCTTGCTATCTGGTTCTTCTCATACATGACCAGAGTAACATTTTCCTCATATACAGGCGCTGCCTTTGCCGGTAATGCAGTAATAACAGATACTGCCATTACAAGACACAGCAAAATGCTCATCGCTTTCTTTTTGATACTTATCATAATTCTCTCCTTTTTTAAAACCTAGATAAACTTTATAACATCTTTCTTTTTCTGAAGCTTTGCTCCCTCATGTTCTGAGTAACCCAGTGCTATGGAAGACCAGATGGTATGATTCTCCGGTATTCCGAAATCATCCAGCACCCGCTTAACAGGCTCCACTGTTCTCAGAGTCTTAAGCGGGTTAAGCCAAACCGCTCCAATTCCATAGGAAACTGCAGCCAGCAGCATATTTTCAGCTGCACAGGAGGCGTCCTGACATCCATCCGGATTCCTGTTATCATTTGATACCAGAATCATCACCTTGGGGTTCTCGAATCCGTATACAGGAACTCCTGTTTTCTCGGCACTTTGAAGTGTCGCGCTCTTAAGCTTTTCTATGTCCTGCTGCTTTGTCAGGACCGTAAATCTCCAGGACTGCATATTATGCCCGCTCGGAGCATTATAACCCGCCCGGAGTATCATATCAAGTACAGACTTAGGAACTTCTCTGTCTGTGAATCTTCTGACGCTTCTTCTCGACAGTATAGCCTGCATCACAGGATTCATCAGTTCCAGAGTATCCTTGTTTTCCCACATACTCTTAAGTGCCCTTCTGTCTATCTTCTGCATCCTGTTTCTTGGCACTTCATCGATAATTATATATTTTTTAGGAAGCTTATACTTCTCCATCCTCTCGGACAGATATTTTACAAACTCCTGTTCATTATAACCGCTATTTACCGATATGAAAAGCACAGGAATCTGTCCAAGTATTTTTTCAGGATCCTCAGCACCTATACAGGCACACTCTCTGATGCTCTCATATCCTCCGGCTATAGTCTCAACCTCTATAGGTGAAACCTTTTCCCCGCCGACATTTATTATATCATCTGCTCTTCCGAGCATGAATACATCGCCGCCATCATCTATGTAGATCATATCTGATGTAAGGAGCCATCCATCCTTCAGTGTTTCCCGGGTCAGGCTCTCATTCTTCCAGTAGCCGGTCATAACCATGCCACCCTTTATGGACATCCTGCCGGGATGAGCTGCATCGCTCTTTATTACATTTCCCTGTTCGTCCAGAACTCTTATCTCTATCCTGCCCTCAAGAGGTCTTCCAAGACTAGCTGCCTTTTCAGGTTTCTTAACAACATCGGACACGTTACAGAAAACAGCACCGCCTGATTCCGAGCTTCCCCAGGTATTATATATCTGAACTCCCGGAATAAGCTCCTCCAGCTCTCTTCGCTGTCTCAGTGACAGTGAGCCGGCACCGAACTCTATATATTTAAGGTCGCCCAAAACTTTGGCAAATGCATCCTGCATCTGGCTTCTCATAACCTCATAGGAAGCAGGAACTGCTGCCATGGTATTGCAGCCGAAATTTACTATATTATTCTCTACTTCTTTGGCGAAGGTAAAGCCATTTTGAAGTATTAAGGTCGCTCCCTTATAAAGAACCGCCCTCAGCACCCTCAGTGCAAAGGAATGATTAAGGGGCAGCGGCATAAGAAGTATATCTCTTTCATCTATCCCTATACCCTCGATGGTATTGGAAAATATATGATAAACCGATCTGTAGGAAAGCATTACTCCCTTGGGCTTACCGGTGGTACCTGTTGTAAAAAGAATCTCCGATAACTCATCAGGATCTCTGTCCAGGCTTAGTCCGTTTTCCTTCAGGACATCCATCGCCTTATCGTTAAGACTTTCTTTAGCTAAAGCCTCTCCGTAAAGCTTTCTGAGTGATACGACGTTACATCTCTCCTGATACTCCTTCATAGGCTTATCAGTAAGCAGCAGAACACTGTCAGAGGTATCATATATATCATACATATTTGCTGCAGTGCTGTTCTTGTCCAGATATACGCTTACCGCTCCTATCATCTGAAGAGCAAGATAAGTAACAACCATCTCAGGCTTAGAAACCGCCGAAAAAGAAACAGAGTCGCCTTTCTTTACATCCAGCTCCTTAAGCAGCAGCGCCATATGAAGGGACGCCTCAAAGAGCTCGCTGTAGCTTAAAACTTCCTTCTTGAAGGCAACCGCCATTTTATCACCATGTAAGCTGCTCAGTTCATGTATCCTGTTTACCAGAGTATCCATAAATCAGGCTCTCCTTTAAGACAAACGTTCTACCATGTCCGCGAGACCTTTAATAGAATTAAAGTTCTCTTCGATTATCTCCTCATACGGAATAGTAATTCCGAATTCCATTGTCAGAGTTGCTATGATTCCCGTAATCGTAAGAGAATCAAGTATTCCATCATCAACCAGAGCATCCGATGCAGTAAAATCAACATCAGGGAACTCCTCACTAAGAATTTTAAGAATCTTTTCTTCCAATTTTTTCTCCTTTTTCCAAAAGATGACAGTTTATCATCAGGTGATTTTTTGTCATCTTTTTTTAGTATTGACTGTATACGAAGGCGTTCGAGCTGTAGCCCGGGCCGTATATTCCGAATATTATTATGACGAATATAAGTGCAAAGTATAATATCCATCTAAGTACTATAGGGTACGATGCCACCTTCTCTCTGATCTTTACACCGCTTTCCTGTCTGAAGCTTACAAAGGCCAGAAGCAGGATTGAAAGTATCAGACACCACATATTCTGTACCGAGAGTCCGGCATTAAATATCTCTTTGTCAAAGAATATCCAGGGATTAAAATCTCTGAAGAAGGACTTAACCATTGCACCGCTTATCATTAGACTTCCGGGTGCAGTCAGGAGTCTTCCTCCGCAGAAGATCAGAAATGTTCTGATTCTCTGCCAGCGTTTCCAGCCGGCTGACTCTGTATTAATATGCAGTTTGTCACAAAGTTTCTTTATCTCAGGTGCAAATACCGTGGATATAATAATTATTATACCCCAATACAGACCCCATACTATATAACCAAGACCTGTTCCATGCCAGAGTCCCGTAAGTGTCCATACTATCAGAAGCGGAATCACCGTCATCACATTCTTGCCGGCTCTCGCTCCCCTTTTATCCTTTATCTTCTTGCTGAGCTTTAGCAGCCGTGGATTTATAACCAGCGGCATATATACGTAGTCCTTAAACCAGGCTCCCAGGGTTATATGCCATCTTCTCCAGAACTCAGCAGCCGAGGTACTGAAGAACGGTCTCTTGAAGTTTTCCTGAAGCTCTATTCCGAAGCATTCTGATATACCAAGTGCTATATCCATACATCCTGAGAAATCAGCATAAAGCTGAATCGCCGATGCAAGTACCGCCAGCAGATAAAAGATACCTGAGTATGCCAGATGGTTCTTAAAAACCGCCGCTGTCATAAGTGCAGCTCTGTCTGCTATAACCATCTTCTTAAAAAGTCCCCAGAGAACTCTCTGGAGTCCGAAGCATATACGGTTATAATCAAATGCATGTCCCTCTGTCAGCTGTTTCATCAGCTGCTTATGTCTCGGGATCGGTCCCTCAACTATCTGAGGAAAATATATAGCATAAAGCATGAGATGCAGTATATTCTTTTCTGCCGTAGTCTTACGCCAGTATACATCCGCCATATATCCTATCAGAGAAAATGTATAATAAGATATTCCCAGTGGAATCAGCACGCCTATGGTAATGGTCTTACCCATTAGGACTGCCGCCATACCTGCCATGGCTTTCTGAGCAATCTTAAAGGCGAGCAGCATGCCCACCAGTATTACCACGCCTGTAACAAGATACGGTTTAGCCTTTTTCTTCTGAGAGGCTTTATCTGTTTCGCCATCCTCATAAATAGCTGAGATCTTTTTCCCAACTAAAAATGCCGTCAGTACAGCCGGAAGCATTAAAAGCGCCTTTAGAGCCCCGCCACATATGTAGAAGGCGAGGCTCGCAAGTAATAATACTATCCATCTGAACCTAAATGGCATCAGGAAATATATTATAAATGTCGCTGTAAACAGCAGAAAAAATGTTAGCGAAATGAATGACATACCCTTAAGTTCCTATAGTTTAACTATATTTTTATGGCTTAACTTCGAATTTGTAGATAGATGTTGATGCATTCTGATATCCCATTCCGCTCTTTCCGGCAGCATTGGTATACTTGCCTTCCAGCATAAAATATACATATACATCAAGCTTACCATTGGAGTTCTTCTTAAGCTTCATTCCTTCAACCTCAAGATTCTTCTTGGTGAAGGTCTTTGCTTCCTTTGCATCCTCAGGCTTAACCGTAAGCTTAAGCTCCATATCTATAACCCGGGAAACGTCCTTCATGTCATACTTCTGATCAAGTTTTGACTTTCCTTCTTTATAGGTCTTAAGCTTTATAGCATATATCTGAGCACCCTTCTTAAAATGTCCTCCACATACATAAAGTACATTGTTATATACCTGGAAGCTCTGGAAATTATTATAAGGCACCAGATTAGTTCTGAGATTAGCTGTCTGCCACTTGGCAGCCTTTGTTATGTTATAGCTCTTATTATTTCCAAGCTTATCAAGAGCCTTATTGATCTTCTCGAAATTATAAGCTGTGTAGTTAACTCCAGACATAAACTGTACACGGAATACCACCTGATTATTAGCTTCATCTATGGAAAGATTAAGTCTTCTCAGTGGATATCCTGCATCAAACTTTGCAGCCTTTCCGTTTATTACATTTCCTTTTTCAAAACCGGTAATCTTAACCGATTTCTTAATCTTCATCTTGCCATCATCAACAGCCATGGTTATACGCTCGATATCCTTACCAAACTTGTTCTTGTAAGGAGTTGTAGCCACCCAGATATTATACTCTTCTTTACTCTTATCAGGCTGAGTAATATCAATGGTCTCACCATGTCCATGCTTATTAAGTACCATTGCATCAAGACAGGTTGCCTTTTCATCTTTGCCACGATTCTCAGGAACTTCAACAAGACACAGCAGAGTGTGCTTTGTACTGCCTGTACGACATTCGGATGTAGTAAACATGTACTTTCCATCAGGAGTAAATGCAAAATTCTGAACTGTACTTATCTTCAGTTTCTTACCCTTATACTTCTTGATGATACTCTTTGTACCATTGTATGGCATATTTACCATGGTAAACTGTTTACCCTTTTCAAGGGTAGATGATGATATCTTAGTCTTCTTTGTCTTTGCCTCAGCCTCCGTAGCAGAAGTAATTATAAAAACTGCCACCAGTATGAGTGCAAGTATTCTTGTTATCAGTCTATTTCTCTTCATACGCAGTCCCTCTCTCTTTTTATATTTCCCCCTGAACTTTTTCAATCCAAAAATACTATATCAGTATTATACCATACAAAGGCCTTTCTTAAAAGAAAAAGAATGATTATCAGCCTTTCTGGCCAATAATCATTCTCGTATTATTTATTAATTCTTATCTACTCTGATTCTGTACTCATCTCAGCTTCAGATATCTCTGCAGGTTTTTCCTTTTTGAAGACAAAAAGCTTACTGAATATATAATTTGCTACTGTAACAACAACCTGAACAACCAGCTTCATTATCTTATCATTAAAATGAAGGCAGGTAACGAACACAAACATAATTCCCATATCCATCAGCAGAGTACCTATTCTTGCAACGAAGAATGATATAGCCTCTCCCAGCATGTTGGCATTTTTGCTTTCAAAAACAAACTTACGATTTGTAAAATACGCAAAGGTTACCGCTCCAATCCAGGATAGGATATTGGCCAGCTGAAGCTGTACAGGGTTATCAGGATTTAAAAATGTTAATGTGCAACCGTAGTAGATAGCCAGACTAACCACTGTGGTCAGGCCACCAACTATCAGGTAGTTGATTATTTCTTTGTATTTAAAATACATGTCCTTAATAAACTTTATCAACTCTTTGTCCTCTTTTTATCAGCGTCTCACAGTATTATTTACGCAGCATCTGAGGTCTGCTGTTCAGTCGACTGTTCTTCTGTGGTCTGCTCAGCCTGCTGATCTTCGGTAGTTTGTTCAGCCTGCTGCTCCTCTGAGGTCTGCTCCTGTTGTCCCTCTGAACTCTGTTCCTGCTCCTGCTGTTTCTGCTCTTCTTCCTGCTTCTGCTGTTCTTCCAGCTTCTTTTGCTCTTCTTCCTGACGTTTACGTTCTTCCTCTTCCTGACGTTTTCGCTCTTCTTCCTGTCGTTTTTGTTCACGTAAATCATCAAGCTCATTCTGAGTAATGGTCTGGCTCAGGCTGAACTTATAAACACCGATACTGCTTGTAATAGGTATATCCTTCTGATAGAAATTGATATACATATTCGGATTTCCGTGTTTATCCTTATAAACCTTCAGACCTTCTATCTCCAGCTCATTTACTCCAAGCTGGGTTTTCTTCACAGTAAGCTGCGGAATTATATTGATTATAGTCTTGATCTTGCTTTTTCCAATAGCCTGAGTCTTCAGCTTTCCCTTCTTATGAGGCTTATATTTAAACATATATATCTTAGCACCCATCTTCAGATATCCACCTGCAAGATATACGGTATTATCTGATATACAGAAACTCTGGAAGGTTCTGTATGGTACTGAATTAAACTTAATATTTGCCACCTGCCACTTTAGTGCAGTCTTCATATCAAGTGTCTGACCATTTTCAAGCTTGTTCAGCGCCTTATTTATCTTCTTATAATCATAGATAACATACCTGGTCTGGTCATTTGTAAATTCTATTCTGAAAGCTATCTGATTATTATCAGTATCTACGGAAACATTTACTCTCTTTGCATAATACTTTCCGTACTTACTATCCTCAAAACGAGCAGGCTTGCCCTTCTTGTTGTAATTTGTTTTACAGAAGTTTGTAAGACGGACAACATTTGTTATCTCACCCACTCCATCATCAACCACGTAGGTCAGCCTTGCTATCTGGAGTCCGTAAAAACCACCTGTAGGCTTTGTTGCAACCCAGATATGATACACTTCCTTCTTGAGATCCGGCTGGGTTATATCTATTGTTTCACCATGTCCGTAACCGCCAAGAACATGACCCTGGATAAACAGTGCTTTAGATGAAGCACCTATTTTCGAAGGATATCTGCATCTGGAAAGAATGGTATGTCTTGTGCTTCCCACCTTTCCTTCTCCTGTTGTAAAAACATACTTACCGTCCGGTGTGTATGCAAAATTCTGAATAGTGCCCGGCTTAATCTTCTTGCCATTATACTTTTTAATCGGGCTGTTCTTGCCATTATATGGCATTCCCTTAAAATAAAACTGCTTTCCCGCCTCAAGCTCTTCCGGCATAAGGTGGAGAAGTTCTGTTTCCTGCGTTGTCTGTCCATCATTCTCTGCTGCATAAGCAGGAACATTAAATGCCGAAAATGTAACTAAAAGGGCAAGTAGAACCATTATGCCCCTTCGGCATCTTTTAAATCTTATCATTTAGTACCTCCAATGCTGTATTCCTTGTAAAGCGTCTGTCTTTCTTCATCGTCCATAGCATCAATACGTCTCAGCCATCTCTTCTGTCTGTCCATTACGGCCTCGTTCATAAGCATCTCATCATTATGATTTTCAACACGTTCTCTTTCAGACATTTTGATATAGAGATTATATCTTCTTGATGCTTCTTCTATCTCCTCCATGCTGGAAGG
>JAFWSY010000139.1 GCA_017519155.1 Eubacterium sp. | reverse complement strand
GGTACCTGACCGTTCGGCTGAACAGTTGCTCCCTCTGTAGTTGTCTCAGTAGTTGTCTCAGTTTTCTTCTTTTTATCCTTTTTTTCTTCGTTTTTCTTTTCAGTCACTTCTTCATCACTATCACTGGGAGTGGCTGCTGTGCCATGACTTATCACCACATTCCTGTTACCGCTGATATCCTTTGCCGCAACGCTGGTTATACCAACTGTAAGAATGGTAGATAAAAGCACCAAAACCATTGAAATTCTTTGTTTTTTCATATTTAAGCCTTCAAATGTTTTCTTGTTGTCAGTAAGCTTCCGAAAAATCCTATGCCTGTACCGATTAAAATTGTAATCGGAATCAGCCATTTAAACAAATCTCTAGGTGAAGTAAAGTCAAACAGACTCTTAAGTATGGTAAATCTTCCGGCTATATAATTTATAACCATGTCATACAGATAATAGAGAAGTATCAGCGGAACTATGGAACCAACAAGTCCTATGATGATACCCTCTACTATAAACGGTGCTCTTACAAAGCTATTTGTTGCACCAATAACCTTCATTATCTTTATTTCTTCACGTCTTACTGTTATACCTATTGTAATTGTGTTATTAATAAGGAATATTGATACCAGAAGAAGGATGAGAATTATTCCGAAAGAAGCATAACCGACAAATGCATTTATTGCCGATATACTATCTGCAGTATATGTAGAACTGCTGACCTTTCTTACACCCTCTATTCCTTCAAGGAACTGAACAAAGTCTGCCTGTGCACTTGCATCATTCAGAGTAATCTTATATGATGCAGAATTTGCTAATGGATTATCATCTCCAAATGCTGCCCTTGCAGCCTCGGGATCATCATAGGTCTGTTCTGAGAACTCTTCCCATGCCTGTTCCGGAGATATATAATCTCTTGTATTAACTTCTTTTCTTGTAAGTATCTGCTCTCCTATTAGCTTGATACCCTCTTCGGATATTCCCTCATCGAAGAATACAGATATTGAAATAGTACTCTCTATCTTATGAATAGCGCCTCTGAAGTTTACGAGCACTGCATAGAATAGACCGAAAACGAAAAGACAGGCAACTATTGTACCTACAGAAGCAAGTGAAAACAGTAGATTACGTCTTATATTCTTGACACCCTGCTTTACACTATATCCAACTGAACTAATCCTCATCTACGTACCCACCCTTCTCGACGTCACTGACTATAACGCCTTTCTTTAATGTGATAACTCTCTTCTTCATAACATTAACGATTTCCTTATTATGAGTAACAACTACTACAGTTGTTCCCTTTGCATTAATCTCATCAAGAAGATTCATTATATCCCATGAATTCTTGGGATCAAGGTTACCCGTAGGCTCATCAGCCAGGATGATATCCGGTTTATTTACCAGTGCTCTGGCAAGAGCAACTCTCTGCTGCTCACCACCGGAAAGCTGTCTCGGATATGACTTGTATTTATCGGCAAGTCCTACCAGCGCAAGAACTGCCGGAACCTGTCTCTTTATATATCTTGTTGGAGTTTCAATAACTCTCTGTGCAAATGCAACATTTTCATAAACAGTGCGATCTTTAAGGAGTCTGAAATTCTGGAATACGACGCCTATCTTTCTTCTTACCTTATGTATTGCACTGGGCTTAAGACGACTGTAATCATATCCGGCCACCTCGATACGTCCCTTAGTCGGTACAAGTTCTCTGAGGAGAAGCTCGATAAATGTAGTCTTACCTGAACCGGAAGTTCCAACTACAAAGACAAATTCCCCCTTTTCAATCTTTACATTTATGTCCTGTAAAGCTACCGTACCGGTAGGATATTTCATTGTTACATTTTCCATCTTAATCATAGGTTACTTCATCCTTCTGCTTAAAAATCAAGACTTTCCATATATTTCATATACTTTACAACCATAAGTGCAATCTTAAATGTGATCGCATCCTCAAATATCCTGAGGTCAAGTCCTGTAGACTTTTCAATCTTATCAAGACGATAAACCAGAGTATTTCTGTGAATATATAACTGTCTTGAAGTTTCGGAAACATTCAGGCTGTTTTCGAAGAACTTATTAATGGTTGTCAGTGTCTCATCATCGAATTCATCAGGAGACTTGCCATCGAAGATCTCCTTAATAAACATACGGCATAAAGGAATAGGAAGCTGATAGATAAGTCTACCGATTCCAAGATTGCTGTAAGCTATGATATTCTTATCACTGTAGAATATCTTTCCTACATCCAGTGCCATCTTTGCTTCTTTATAAGAACGGGATACTTCTTTGATCTCATTTACGATGGTACCAAATGCAACATGAACGGAAATCATAGCCTCTGTACTGAGCATATCCACTATGATTTCAGCAGTTTTATTTAATTCCTCATATGTATCTGTAGGCTTAACCTCTTTTACAAGGATAATATTCTTTTCATCTACTGCAGTGATAAAGTCCTTTGTCTTAACAGAGAAGATATTTCTGACAGTCTCAAGTGCATTATTATCCTTTTCAGCCTTTGTCTCGATAATGAATACGCATCTCTTAACATCTGTCTCAATATGAAGTTTCTTCGCTCTGTTATATATATCCACAAGAAGAAGGTTATCAAGAAGAAGGTTCTTGATAAAGTTATCCTTATCAGATCTTTCCTTATATGCTACAAGGAGACTCTGAATCTGATAAGCAGCCATTCTTCCCACCATATATGTACTGTCGGTATCACCCTTTGCAAGGATTATATACTCAACCTGTTTGTCATCAAAAACTTTAAAGAACTGATATCCCAGGAGCGACTGACTCTCGGCCTGAGATTCCCCAAAAGCGATTACCGCATCCTCATAGTCAAGCGGTCCATCCTCTGCGGTTTTTGCAAGAAGACGTCCTTCTGCATCCATTACTATAAGGTCGACCTTAGTAATGGTCTTAATTCCTTCCAATGTTTCCTGTAAAATCTGATTTGAAATCATAGTTCCTCTCCTGTTCTTTTGATAACCCCGTTAACATTTAATCTATTACCATAAAGCATAAGAAATGTATCAAAATTACAGCGTTCACATAATTTTCACTGTAAATTTGAACATACCAAGTTATTATAACATTTTTTTTCAATAAAATAAAGGTTTACGTAAAAAAATAAAGGGCTTATGCGTAAAAAAAGGGGAAATGTATTTCTACATTTCCCCATTAGTACAAATTCAGATATTATACTAGTTTACAATGATCTCCTCTGATTCCTTATCGAAGATATGAATCTTAGAAAGGTCAAATGCGAACTGAACTGTATCACCAGGTCTAGCTGTTGTACGAGCATTAACTCTGGCTGTAATATCGAACTGATCAATTGTGAAGTACAGATAAACTTCAGCACCGAGCATTTCGTAGATATTGATACGAGCATCAATAACTGACTCAGGTGATGACTCGATGAACAGCTGCTCATCATGTATATCCTCAGGACGGATACCAAGAACAACGTCCTTATCAATGAATCCACCAGCGATAAGCTTGTTAGCCTTAGCTTCTGGAACCTTGATTGAATGTGAACCAAACATAAGAAGTACATCAGCGCCTGACTTAACAACCTTACAATCGATAAAGTTCATAGGTGGCATACCCATGAATCCAGCAACGAACAGGTTACATGGATGATCGTAAAGGTTCTGAGGTGTATTAACCTGCTGG
>JAFWSY010000138.1 GCA_017519155.1 Eubacterium sp. | reverse complement strand
GTGTTCTGCCAGCGCATCTCGAAAAGCCCTGTATCTATCACTGGCTTCAGGATTAGACTCAGGACCGGCAATAAAATTAAAGACCTTGGCTTCATGCACCTCAATAAGATGCTCAACCAGTTTCTTCATAACCGTATAATTATCTATACTTATATCATGGAACTCCGGATGATCATGGCACTCTAAAATCACTGCCGGTGTTTTGGCAGCTTTCACTTTTTCTGCAATAGAATTTCTTATATCCGGATTGGAAAATGTATTAGATAAGAGTATTACACCATCAAACTTAGAAAAGTCAGGAAGGTTATATACACTGAATTCACCTAAATCAAAATCTCTACTGTCTATGATGCCTGCAAATGCAGCAAAGTAAGATATATTAACATTGTTTTCTTTCGCGAACTTATTTATGCCCTGTATGATCTGGTATGGATACTCTTCATCCATACCGGATACTACAACGGCAACACTTCTAACACTCATTGATTTTCCCCTTTTTGGTAGTTCATCGAATCAATAAGCTTATGGTACTTTTCTTTTTCTACATACATAGACTTATCTGCACGATCTATATAATCATCAATAGTTTCATCATCATCGGGTTCAGCTATTACATAACCGATACTCGCATGAAGCATAAATGCAAGATTAAGAGATTTAAACTCATTGCTCATGGATTCTGATATCTGTTTTATAAGATGTTCAATTGTATCAGATGACGGACAGGAGCCAACAGCAATAAACTCATCACCGCCGTACCTTCCGAAAAGCCAGTCATCAGGAGAATACTTTATAAACGCTTCTGCTGTAGCCTTTATAGCAAGATCTCCATTCAGATGTCCATACACATCATTAATTGTTTTCATTCTGTCTATATCTGCAAAAACAAGTATAGACTTCTGATTTTTTTCCTTTTGAGATTTTATATATTCATAAAGAACTTTCTGACAGCCCATACGGTTATATATGCCCGTAAGAGCATCTGTCATATAAACCTTCTTCAGCTCTTGATTTGCACGCTGTGAGAATATATGACGACGCATGCTGAAAAGCTGAGCATTCATGTTCTTGACATACTTATTAAGACCTACATTATAAAGCAGTGTAGGTGTGTTCTTTATTGCTATATATCCAATAATAAAATTCAAGTAATTGAGTGGAGCAAATATATAAAGATTGGATTTACCCTCCTCATGAGTATATCCGGGATAAAGGGTTCTTGAATCAAAATGCCTCAGAGACATACCCTTTCCGTCACAAAGTTCGTAAATGATATCCATATCGGAACTGTATCCACGTATTCTCTCTGGATACTGTTCATCATCCAGCTCAAAGAATTCTCTTTCTGTACACAGACAGTAATTCGGTCCAAGCTGAGGAATATCATTGGTATTCTTTATTCCTTTTTCATAGAAATCCTCTTTTTTTACAGCAAGTGAAAGAGGAATCTGCAGACGCTGGAAGAATATATCCATAATGCTCTGCTGCAGATTTTCAAAATAGAAATTCCTTATAACATTAAAACGATTCTTTATAGATTCTTCAGAAGCAGGACATCCACAGCTCTCTGACGGTACAAAGAACGAATCATACTCTTCAGAGAATCTTTCATCCGGATGCTCTATCTGATATTTCAGCTTATCATAAGCAAGCTCACCAAATGCCTGCCAGCCTCGCGATACTGTAGAGAGAATAGGGAATGTGAACTGTCCATCCTTTATCATATCGAATCCGGTTAACATAACATCTTCAGGGATGCTGTAACCCTTTTCCGTCAGAGCAGAATTAATTCCAAGTGCCATATTATCATTGGCACATACTATGGCATCAGGAAGCTCTTTTCCATCATTCAGATAATTGATCATCTGCAGATAGGCGTTATAGAATCCAAAATCACACCGTAATTCATCGTAAAGCTCTATACCATGCTCATTCAGTACGTCCACAAGTGCCTGACGTCTGGTTGCATTTTCAACATTACCCTGTACGCCATTTACATATATGATCTTCTTGGCATTATGATGCTCAACAAGATGCTCTGCAAGGTCATGTACACCTTTATAATTCTCTGTTTTAATACAGGACATATTGGGGACCTCAACCTCCAGAGAAAGCATAGGAACTCCAGCCCTCTGAAAACGGGCACATACACGTTCCTGCTCATCAGGAAAGTTATAGGTATTAGTAAGCATTATAGCGCCATCAAAATCATTAGGATCGGGCAGATGGAATATATTAAGCTGACACTTATTCTGAAGCTCATGGTCATTAAGTGCACAATAAGTAACAAACACAAATATGTCCACACTGTCAGCCTTTGCTTTATTCTGCAAACCTGTAACTATATATTCAATAAATTCATTGCTGAATCCATTGGTGAATACAGCTATTCGTTTGGTCATCTTAAGTATCCTCCACGCTAGATTAATGAAATAATCACTATAATATACCCCCTAAACCACACGCAAAGCGAGCAGGAGGAATCACCCCTACTCGAAACACTACGTATAGTCCCAAGTTATTATATCAGATATTTACAAAAAATAATAGATTTATATTCCGATTTTTATTAATTTTATATTAATTTTAATATAGTTTTTATTTATATGGCCGTATTAGTTACTACTCCAAGGGAAGCATAATTTTCAAACAGAGCTCTCAGGTCACTTCCCTCTTCCGACTCCCTCACTTCTTTTCCGTCTATCACATACCTCAGGCCGCCGTTATCCAGTTTCTCGATTACCTTATAGCTGTCATCATAGAATTTTCCATGTGAAGGAAATCTGTCTCTTAATATCCCTTTGAAATCAGCATAATCACACTCCGGGAAATTAAGATTCCATATCTGTCCAAACTCGAGTTTTTTATCTATTATCTCAGCAAGCATTTCCCTGAGGTGCCTGTCCGTTGATTCATGAGAACCTCTGAAGCCTTCTGATATAGCGATTCCCAGATATCCCTGAAAGGATGCTTCAAAGGCCGCTCCACAGGTCCCGGAATACTGTATATCTGTTGCCACATTATATCCATGATTGATTCCCGAAAGAACCACATCCGGTTTATAAGGCATAACAGCCAGACTTCCCACTCTGACACAATCAGCAGGTGTGCCGCTGCAGGTATATGCCTTTACTCCGTCTATTTTGTAATCATATGGATATATATCGATTGAATCATGTACATTTATGGAATGCGATGCAGCGCTTCTCTGACCATCGGGGGCTACGATCCATATCTCACCGAATTCCACAGCTGTATTAACAAGTCTGAAAAGACCATCTGACTCTATTCCATCATCATTTGTAACTAGTATCTTTCTCATAAGTCCTATTATCCCATCTACTTTTATCTAATTTGTATCAACTACTCATTCATTTAAAATATATTGTCTGATTATTCATCTAAAATGTATCATCTAATCATTCTACGGTAATCTCAATCTGATTACCTTCTAAACCAAGGATACAGCTTTCGTAGTAACCGTCACCTGTAGTTCTGGGGCCACTTAAAACTTCATATCCATCGGCCTTCATTCTTTCTGTAAGAGTCTCCAGCTCTGCTTCAGACTTGACCGAAAATGCAATATGACTGTATCCGGTTCTGCTGAGAGTCTTTTCCTGATCAGTCATCCCGGGCTTATTCATGAGTTCAAGCCTTGAACCATCATCAAAGCTTATAAAATACGATTTGAAACCAGTATTTGGATTATGATATCCATCATTAGACTTCCCGTTAAAATATTTAACAAAGAAATCCCGTGCATTTTCCAGATCATTTACATACATTGCTACATGTTCTATCTTCATTTACACCTCCAGGGGTTATCAAGCAATCATTATAATTGGACTTTTCCTGCCAGTATATCTTTATAATCAGCAAGGTTCTTTCTGAGCAGATTCGGAGTATCCAGCTCATACGGACATTTGGTCTTGCAGAGTCCGCAGTCCACACATTCTTCTATTTTCATCATCAGTCCCTGCCACTCTTCAGTCAGGAAATTCTGTGATGGAGCACGTCTGATAAGCTGTGACATTCTGGCACAGTTATTTATCTGTATTCCAACAGTACAAGGCATACAGTAACCACAGCCGCGGCAGAAGTCTCCCATAAGAGTTTTTCTGTCTTCTTTGATAAATGCGGCTATTTCATCAGTCATTTCCACATCCTTATTAAAGAAGCCGAGCCATTCCTTGAGTTCTTCCTCTCTCTGAATTCCCCAGAGCGGCAGTACATTATACTGACTCATATAAGCCATACAGGCTGTACTGTCAGTAAGGAGCCCTCCTGATAGCCCCTTCATGGCAAGGAATCCCATATCTGCTTTTTCTGCAGCCTTTACAAGAGCTATATCTCTGTCTGTTGCAAGATAGCAGAACGGAAACTGAATTGTTTCATATAGTCCGCTTTCAACGATTTCTTCAGCAACTCCGATAAGGTGTGCAGTGATTCCGATATGTCTTATCTTACCCTGCTTCTTAGCTTCCACCATTGCCTCGTATAGTCCCGTACCGTCACCGGGCTTGAAGCACTGAGGAACACAGTGAAACTGGTATATATCCAGATAATCAGTTCTGAGATTTCTAAGGGTAGTCTCCAGATCCTCCCAGAACTTTTCCGGCGTCTTTGCCTGGGTTTTAGATGATATATATATCTTATCCCTCATACCGGCAAAGGCCTCTCCCAGCTTTTCTTCACTATCCGAATAAGCTCTGGCAGTGTCGAAGAATCTCATACCTCCTTCATAAGCCCCACGAAGAAGCTTCACGGCCATAGCCATATCTACTCTCTGTACAGGCAGAGCCCCGAAAGCATTCTGCGGTACTGTAATCCCCGTTTTGCCAAGTGTTATTTCTTTCATCACGTAAACCTCCTAATACATAACCTGTTTACACGCTTCATTAATCTACAAAAATTTTAAAGATTCCTATATCCACCGAATTCCAGTATTTTGCTTTTCATATCTTTTAAACCTTTAACTCCGGTTCCACGAAGAAGTCCGGCAGCTTTTTTTAGTGCGGACTCAAAGCCATCCGCCGTTTCATCAAATATCTTCATTGCCATATGCTCAGATAATCCGGCTTCTGAAGCTGCTGTTTCAAAAGATTTCCTGTTTACTTTATTTATACTAAGTTCATCTCCGATATAGAAACTCATCTCATCTGTCATGTTATAGACTCTGGTACTTACTATATCATAAGCCGGAGATAAGGATATTCCCTTTAGATTCTCACTATATATCAGCGAATAGTTTTTTATATGAGCATCATTATTGCCAATCAGATAATTAAAGCAGATTCTCTTCCAAAGCTTTGTCTGTTCAGATATCGGGTCGACCGAGTTTTCCCTGATCACTTCAAACATTTTCTGTAAATATCCACGCTTCTCTTTTTCATATTTTTCACCGGGTGTGATTCCGAGAGCCTGCGCAAAATCCTCCTGATGAAGTCTGTTGGGCACCGGAAGGTCATCTATCAACTTACCGCCTTTCATTAATCTGTCAAATCGTTTTGTAGCATAAAGGATTTCAGAATCAGCTCCCTTTCCGACGTTAATTATAAAACTTTCAGGCACTTCAATCCCTAACTGTTTTGCAGTCAGCATACAGAGCTGTTCATTCAGGACAATCCTTTCGAACCTGACGTGACTCTGCTTTACTATATGTGTACTGGGCGCATTTCCCTTAGGGAGATACCAATTATTATTTTCTTCATCATAATAAAGACCAACCTTACCGGATGCACCTGTTAGTGATAAATGCGTCTCCATCAGAATCCGTGTCGACCTTGTTGCCCCCTCAGCAGCAAGTTCTTTAACCTTTTTAAGCGAAAGCTTCTCATATCCTAAAGGTTCTTCAACTTCATTTTCATCAACTATTCTTAACGCTCCCAGACATTCTTTTCCGAGAGCTGACAAAATAGATAAATAATCCTCTTCATCTGACTTTATCCAATTAGCAACAGCTTTTCGCGAAAATCCTTCAGGCAGTAAGCCCTCAAAAAAACATTTTGTTTTCTCTGAGGAATAAGCCTCTTCTGTAAGTGGTAGAGAAATGGATATGGGACGGGCCTGATCCGAATCCAGATAATCTTTTGAATACTGAAAACACGCATCCCTGAAGCTGTCACCTGTTATATGTCCAACACACAGTTGTTCCCCATGCATTTCCAATAATACAGTAAACCTCATGCCTTCTTATCCCCTTTCATTCATTTCGATATCAATACCAAGAAGATTAGCAAGATATATAGCCTTTCCAAGTTCAATGGTCGCTTTACCATTTTCCAGATCAGAGATATAGCTTGCGCTGATGCCACTGACCTCACATATATATTTCTGAGTATAGCCAAGTTTCTTTCTTTTTTCTTTAATACATTCACCAAAGTTTTTTACATTATTTATTTTCATGCTTCCACCTTTCTATAGCCGAACGGCTATAAATCTTGTATAGCAATATAAATATAGCCGTACAGCTATATATAACAATAATTATTATACATATAGTCGTACGGCTATGTCAATGACAAATTAAAAGATTGTACTATTCTGAATATTATTTGTAGTCATCCACATCAAAAGTCAAAATTCATTCTTGCTAGTAGGAAAAGCATTTTGACCTTATGACACCATATGATATCCATTTAGAAGAAACTTTGCCACACCATCTTCTTCATTAGAAGCTATTATTCCTGTGGCATATTTCTTTAGTTCAGGAAGCGCATTTTCCACCGCATAAGCTTCATCTGCTATCTTAAACATGGGAATATCATTTACAGAATCACCAAATACAACTATCCGCTCCATCCCTAGCTTCTCTTTCAGCTTAACAATTGCCTTAGCCTTGGTACTGTTTTCAGGACATATCTCCAGCCAGTACTCCTCGTCATAGGCATCCTTTTGAAGAACCGCTTCCCAGCCTTCCTTTTCCTTTACTTTTTCATAGATAGGATCAAGCTTTTCCTTATCATCGATCATAGTAATGTAACCTACGTCACCACTGAATAAATCATCTAAACTGTTAACTTCTCGAATACCTTTTTCACCTTTTCTCTCATCAAGATATTTCCTTATACCAACCGAATGTTCTCCGACAAAGAACACCTTTTCCATCTCATTATCATGCCAGACACTTGTGAAACCGCAGGATACAATCTCCGGAAGAAGTCCCTTCAATTCATCTATCTGTTTATCAGTGAAAAGTGCTTTCTCTATTATATCCAGAGTTATAGGATCAGCCAGAGCCGTTCCATTTCTTATAACAAGCGGAACATTAATATCAAAAGGCTCAACTATATGTCTGACACTCATAGCGGACCTTGCCGTAGCAACAGTAAACTGAACTCCCTTTTTGATCAGTCCATTTATTATACTGACTGTTTCCGCTGATATGCTCTTGTCGCTTCTCATAAGAGTACCATCAAGATCAGTAACATAAAGAGTCTTAAGTTCTGCTTTAAGCTTTTCTATAAGTTCACTGTATCTGCTGTTATGAGTCTTAATGGATTTATCCGATTCGGCATACTCTATGAAGCCTTTCTTATCCACCCATTTATACGCAACTGTTTCACCCTCTTGAAGAACCACGCTATCCTTATCAGCATCAACAGTCGCAAGATATGAATAAAACATACTATGGCTTGGATCCCGGAAGATATGACTCACCAGTTTAAAATCCATAGCTGTAAGCCCTGTTTCTTCTAAAAGCTCTCTCTTTGCAGCTTCAAGCGGCTCTTCCCCAGCTACTGCTGAACCACCTGCGCTGGCTTCCCAATATCCCGGATAGACATCCTTACTCTCATGTCTTTTAGTAAGAAGATATGTACCATCTACATGCTGAACCAGGATATCAACTACCATATGATATCTGCCATCGGGAATCTGCTTATAGTTACCAAACTGTCTTTCCCAGGTTTCCCCGGTCCTGTTTCCATCCCTGTCATATAAATCCCAAATTTCCATTTATCTAATGCCCTCCAAGTTGTGTTGCTTTTGCTTCATCTCAGAAGCTTTTTCTTGCTCATTCGGCAACAATTTTTTCATTTATTCTTGATTTTGTTGCTTCCACACCTTCTTGGAAGCATAATTTCTAATCATTTCCACTGCTTCATCAAAGGATACGCATTTTGCATATCTTTTCGGCCACATGAATTCATTAAAATATTTGTAGGCAGTTTCCCTATCAAAATATAGATTGTCATAGGTGGAGTTTGTGTATGAAGGAACTATCATGTTGAAACCTTTTTCGAATCCACTTTTTATGGTTGCGTCCATACAATAATCTGTTGATACACCGATAGTTATAATATCCTTTTCACACTTGGAATAAAGATATTCTGTTAATCCTGTCATAGGATGAAAAGCACTGTTTACATTCTTTTCAAAACGCTTCTCATCATTAATCGGTGCGAATTCTTCAAATATCTCGTAGTTATCCGCAGTCTTATCCAGATCCGTTCCCGGGCCATCATCATGCTGGACATATAGAACCTCAACATCATTCTCTCTTGCTAAAGAGATTAACTGTTTTATATTCTTTCTTACAGTATCAAACAAATATAGATCTTCGTTAAAACACCCCTTTTGAGTATCAACAACTAATAAAACCATACCTTTATACCTTTATACCTTTATCCTTCCTTAAAAAAATAACATCATCATTATCATCATCAATAACAACAACATATACCCAGAGGAACAAGTATGCTAAAACCACCTGTCCCCCTGGGCATTTCCTATCCATGAGTACTTAATAATTTATTTGAAACAATGCCAGAATTTAGACTCTGTTTCCACTACTATTTCTCCATCATTTTCTATAATTCTCTCGAAGTATTCTTTAAGCTTATCCTTCTTGCAGTTGATGAATTTCTCCTGATCCGGGAAGAACTTCTTCATCTTCTGTATCAGTTCATCAGCATCATTGTAATGCCAGTTGCAGGGAAGCATTATAGCTTCTATTCTGCCAAAATACTTCTTCAGCATCTCTTCGCAGTTTGCTTCTTCAGCAGCCTGACCTGCTATCTTCTCATCAATGAATGAAGCCTTGATTCCTATATCTTCAAGAGCATTTTTATAAAATGTATTCCATGAAGAAACTGATGGTCCATTGTATGAGAACATTCCGTCCTTTGAAAGAACCTGACTCACTCTCATGATCAAGGTTTCAGGATCTTTAAGCTCATAGTCTAAATAATGTGCAACTATAAGACTATAATCTTCTTCCTTATTAATCTTATCCCATGCTTCCTCTGTTTCAAGATCTTCAAATTCGAGAAGAATATCTACTCCTTCTGGAAGAGTATCCTTATTATCCGAAATAAATTTTGCGAAGTCATCAGCCCAACTACCGTGAATATCGAATCCATATACAATTGTCCCCCTTGGTATTTTATTCCAATTATTTCTCCAAAGCTTGGAGAATCCACAACCTAAATCCAGAACCTTTTCATTTTCCTTGATTCCCAGTGAATTAAATATCTTCACATACCAGTCTACTTCTGAGCCGGTATGCTGAAGTGCATCCCAGTGGCCTTCGTCTGATCTGATATCAAGACTTATGCTCTGTACCATCTCAGCCACATCATCCCAATCAAGTTTAGTGTCTTTTCTTTCCAGGGTTCTATTGATGGAATCAATAACCTTATCAATCTGATAACGTTTCTCTTCCATAACCTTAAGCTGCAGTCTTAGGGCTTCTTCAATATCTACTGCCTCTCCTGCAATAAGGTTATCTCTGATTTCTTCAAGTAAAAAGCCGATCTGCTTAAGAGCTACGATTTTTTCAAGAACCTGAAGAGCTGCCTTATCATACAGACGATAGTTTCCTTCTGAATAATCTGTCGGTTTCAAAAGACCTTTCTCGTCATATAATCTGACTGCTTTTTGAGATACCCCTGCTTTCTTGGCAATCTCCCCTGATGTCATTTTCTTATCCATAACTTTGGACCTCCTTTTTATCTGATGAACCTACCTTAAGGGGTCCCCCAAGGGGAGGGTCAATACCTAATTTAAAAATTTTTTCAGATAGTTTTTGAACCAATTTTTTTATAGTTTTTCTAAATAATCTGCAATTCCATCCTCATCATTGGAACCAATTATCACATCTGCTACTTCCTTCACCTGAGGAACTGCATTTCCCATAGCTACTCCTGTGCCGCAAAGCAGCAGGCTGCCTATATCTGCAAGATCGTCTCCGAAGGCTGTAACATCCGAGAGGCTGACACCTATATGTTCACACAGTTTTGTGATAGCTGTTTCTTTTGTGATTCCTGCTCTGGTGATCTTATACCAGTCACCATCTGTAAAATGTATGAAGTCGCATCCAACTAACTTTTCTTCTAATTCATCTGCCTTAGCGGGATCTGGTATCTCAAAACATATCTTTAGAGATGGTTTTCTGAAATCATTAAAATCAGTAACTATACTTTCACCCCAGCTTTTCTCAAGTTCATCCTGAGGTGGTACATGGTTACGATAATATTCTGCTTCTTCATTTGCGGTATCTACAGTTATCAGCAGATCACCGCACACCTCGCGTCCCTTTGCAATTATATCTGCTGTCTCATCGCCGGTGAATTCCTCTATAACTATTTTTCTGCCATAAGCACTTACCATGGCACCGCCGCTTGAAATGATGATGTCCGGTGCCACACTATGGATAAAACTACGGCTGTTGCTCTCACTTCTGGAGGTTGATACACCGATCAGATAACCCTTCTTTTTTGCTTCGAGAACTGCTTCCATAGTTCTTTTGGAAATAGTCTTATCGGATTTAAGAAGTGTTCCGTCAAGATCAAATAACAGAACCTTTTTACTCTCCTTTAACCATCCCATGGCTATGGCTTTATTTATATTGGCATCAATCCACTCATATACTTCAGGCATGAATTCCTTGATAACAGCCATTCTCTTTTCAACAACAGCCCTGTTGGTACCGCTTTCCACCCAGGTAAAACCGTCTGTAAGAGTGTTATGAAGGAAAGGCTGAATCCTGTCCATACAGGAAGCGTATTTCGAATCAGGAGTTTCCATCGC
>JAFWSY010000137.1 GCA_017519155.1 Eubacterium sp. | reverse complement strand
TCAGTAAGCTTCTCTCCCATACCTGCGTACATGATAGGCTTGCCGGTAACTGTTCTGATAGAAAGTGCAGCACCGCCTCTGGTATCACCATCAAGCTTGGTAAGTACTACTCCGTCTATTCCTATTTCGTCGTTAAATGTCTTCGCTACATTTACCGCATCCTGACCTGTCATAGAATCAACCGTCAGGAGTGTATAGGTAACGTCTACATTTTCCTTAACTTCCTTAAGCTCTGCCATCATGTCCTCATCTATATGAAGACGTCCTGCAGTATCTATAAAGATGAGATTCAGATTGTTTGAATCTGCATACTTAAGAGCTTCATTTACTATCTCAACAGGCTTGTGGTCAGTACCCATTTCAAATACAGGAACTCCAACCTTTTCTCCGTTGATCTTCAGCTGATCAATAGCAGCCGGTCTGTAAATATCGCAGGCTACAAGAAGAGGTTTCTTACCCTTGTTCTTATACTGTCCTGCCAGTTTTGCTACAGAAGTTGTCTTACCTGCACCCTGAAGACCGCACATCATGATGATGGTCTTCTCGTTGCTCGGAAGCAGCTTCATCTCAACTATCTCAGAACCCATAAGGGTTACAAGCTCATCCCTAACTATCTTGATAACCATCTGTCCGGGATTCAGACCCTTCATGACGTCCTCACCGATAGCCTTCTCTGTAACGGAATTAACAAAGCTCTTTACTACCTTGAAATTAACATCAGCTTCAAGAAGAGCTCTCTTTACTTCCTTCATGGCTTCCTTGACATCTGCCTCATCAAGTCTACCCTTACTTTTAAGTTTCTTAAAGACGCCTTGCATCTTATCACTTAAGCTGTCAAATGCCATTTATCTAAAACTCCTCAATCACTTCATTAGAAAGATTCATAATACTTGAAAGCTCACCCTTCAGAGCTTTCTTCTCCTTATCGGAGAGTTTCGAATCAGTTATACTTTTATCTATATTTTCTATACTGCCCTTTAAGGCATCTATCTTTTCTCTTGCCAAAAGAAATCTTCCCAGCAGTCCGAGTCTTTCTTCATACCCCTCAAGCTTCCTGTCAATTCTCTTAACCAAATCAAAGGCAGCCTGTCTGGAACACCCGAACTCATCAGATATCTCCGAATAATTCATATCATCAAAGATTGCCGCAGAATAAACATTCTTCTGATGTTCATTCAGCAGTTCTCCGTAGAAATCATATAAAAGAGTTTTCCTAAGTCTCTCATCCATAGCGCAAAGTAATTCTCCTTTACAACATGAGATATAATACCAAAGAATATATATCCTGTCAAGTATTTTTACTTTGCTGTCATCTTTTTGTTCTGCGCTTGCCCACATAATTGGTTACGTGGGCTCTCTTCTTATCCGCCTTTTCTGATGTATTGAGTCTTTTCTTTGTACTTTTACTCTTTGCTTTTCTCCTTGTCCTTTTCCCGGTCGATGTGTTTTTCTCTGATTTATTATCCGTTTTATCACTTATATCTTTATTATTAATAATATCGTAAATCGTATAGTCCCTTTCAAAAAGCTCATTTGTAAGGTCTTCTTTTATTATATCTTCACCCGAGGTTTTAACCAGTCTCTCATATATAAGCTTTCTCTTGGTTCCCATGAGCTTCGGAAGTCCGTTCTTTATCTGGACATTAAGAAGTTCCTGGCGCCATAAAAGATCCAGCTGATGGTTTATCTTCACCTTCGGACATATGTCGGCATCTCTGTCTACGATTACATTGTCTTCAGTAACAACAATTATTCCCCAGTATTCAGGAACATGCTCATCTACGTGGATATGACTCTCGCCTACAACTACATAGCATCTGTCACAGAACTTCTCGTAATCCTTGACCTGTGTCTTAAGCCTTTTATAGGTATCATTGTCAGACTTTATCTCAAAGCCAAGTATCTGGCCCGGAACCACAGCAAGGACATCGGCTCTGGAGCGGCTGATTATTTTCTCTTCAATTGTCCTGACCTTATCATATCTCTCATCCAGATAATCAAAGAGCCTTTCCCGGATATCTTTATCTAACATTTTACTTACCTTATAGAAACAGGGAGCCAAAGCTCCCTGAACATGTATACTATATCTAATTGATCCTATCTATAAAACATCTACATCATCTATATAGTATTTGCCGTTTATCTGAAGAACATAAAGTATCTCTTTATAAGTACCTTCATCAGTTTCTATATTTACAGAAACCGAGTACTCTCTGTTAACAAGAGATGCTCCAAAAGGATCCAGCAAAAAAAGCTTGGCAGTTGTGGATAATGTATTGTTTACTTCCTTCTCAACAGATGGTCCGGCAGTCATTTTATAATTCTTGCCAGAATAATCACCTATTTTCTCTTTTATATGCTTCTTCTCAGCAGATGTTCTCTCACTCTTTGGAACAAGCTTCAGATATGCAGCTGCATCACCATCATTTATCGCATCCTGATAATCGGTTACGAGAGCTTCTATAGAGGACTGACCTCCGGTCTGAAAAACTCTGCTATATAAAGAAAACAGATCCACAATTTTAAATACTAATAAGATACCGGCAATCACAAGAATAACCGGACTTAACTTACCACTTTTCTTCATATATTATCTATTCAACCACGTATGGCTTAATAGCCTCCATTATCTTATCTTCATCCTGATCAGCATAGATGTTGAGCTGTATAGGATTTGAAAGATCAAGACTGAATATACCCATTATAGACTTAGCATCGATAACATATCTTCCTGATACAAGATCGAAGTCAGCCTTAAAGCCGCTTATATCATTTACAAATGATTTTACCTTTTCCATAGAATTGAGTGAAACCTTAACTTCTGTCATATTGCTATCCTCCATGAAATAATAAATATTTGAAACCCTATCTCAGGGCAAAAACTTATGCTATAATGATAAATTGTGATAGATAAAAAGTCAACATCAAGGTATATATTTTTTAAGGAAATAATGCAAAATGTATTCTATATTAAAAGGTAAAAAAGTATTACTATATTCTCTCGGATGCAAGGTCAATCAGTACGAATCCGATGCAATGCTGGAAGCACTTCTCAGCGCCGGTTGTGTCAGGATGGAATCAACCCATGAACCTGATGACAACATTTCGGCAAATGATGATACAGATACTGATTCAGCAGCTCGCGAAACAGCCGACATTTGCATCATCAACACCTGCTCTGTTACAAATATGGCAGACAGAAAATCCCGTCAGATCATACACCGTCTCAGAAAGCAGAATCCCGACGCAGTCGTTGCCGCCACAGGCTGCTATGTTCAGATAGCCGGCGACAGTCTTCTCAGCGACGGAGCAATCGATCTTATAATAGGCAATAACCGTAAGAAGGATGTTGTTCGTATAATCAGTGAATATATGGAAACCGGAAAGGTAAGCGATAATTACATAGATGTAAATAAAGACTCTGAATTCGAGAATCTTGTAATTGATAAACCCGAGACCCACACAAGAGCCTATGTAAAGATACAGGACGGCTGTAATGAGTTCTGCTCCTACTGCATCATTCCATATGCCAGAGGCAGAATCAAAAGCAAACGCCTGATAGATATAACTGCCGAGGTAGATACTCTCGCACATAACGGAACAAAGGAAATAATCCTTACAGGAATAAATGTTTCTGCTTACGAAGATTCATGTCTTGGACTTGTGGATGTTATAAAAAGACTTTCCAAGATCGAAGGCATCGAAAGAATACGACTCAGCTCCATGGATCCTCGTATCATCACAAAGCAGTTTCTGGACACCGTATCAAAGCTGGATAACTTCTGTCCGCATTTTCATCTATCACTTCAGAGTGCATGCAACAAAACTCTTAAAGCAATGAACAGAAAATATACCATCGAGCAGTATAAAGAAGCCTGTGAAATGATACGCAGCTACTATGACAGACCGGCAATAACCACGGATATAATCGTAGGATTCCCGGGAGAAACAGATGAGGATTTTGAAGATACTTATAATAATCTAAAAGAACTGAATCTGTATGAAATGCATGTATTCAAATATTCCAGACGTAAAGGAACTGTTGCCGATAAGCTTCCGGGACAGATAGACGAAAAAATAAAAACCGAGAGAAGCAATAAACTTCTGGCACTTACAGCCGAGAACAAAGCAAAGTTTGAGAATACATTTGCCGGCGAAACTCAGGATGTACTTATTGAGGAAATAGTCGAGGTAAAAGGAAAAAGCTTCTATCGCGGTCATACAACCAGATACATACTGGTAGATATCCCGGTGGAGAAGCTTCCCTGTAAAGATAAAAACGATTATATAAATCAGATAGTTCCATATACATTCCCACAGTAACAAAAAAGATGACAATTTTTCATCAGATGAAAAACTGTCATCTTTTTTTAATACTAATAGCCGATATCCATCCTATCAGTCTACCAATTCCGGACTATATTATAACTGCTCCGCATATAATGAATATTACGCACTGTATTCCGGCAACCAAAAATGTAAGTAACCCATACTAGTATTGCATTACCGGCGACACCACCCGATAGCTCTAATGCGGTTAAAAAGTATTCCATAACTGGTCTCCTATATGTCTAAAAACCTAAAAAAACTGCATGTTTACACATGCAGCTTTTTAGTAGTCCGTAGGGGAATCGAACCCCTGTTTCCGCCGTGAGAGGGCGGCGTCTTAGCCGCTTGACCAACGGACCATATCTTTACAACGAATGTGAGTATAACAGACTACAATATAAATTGCAAGCACTTTTTTGCTTTACTTATGTTTTTTTGAAAATTACCTATTAGTAAAGATTTCAAGCTTTGCTATCAGATCTTCTAATATATATCTTGAATCTACATTCTTATAGATTCTGATGATAGGGTTATCCGGATTAGCTTTGCTGGATGTGTCGGATAAAACATCCGGCGCATTTGTTATTACGTATTTTCCACAATCAGGATTAAGTGCAAGAGCTATGGCAGGTGAATCACCAAGAGACCAGCTCTCTCCTTTTGTCCAGAATGCATTTTCAGACTGATTATATGAATCCAGATTCTCAAAGAGATGCTTTCCTATCTTTCCGCAAGGAAGTATTCTTCTCTGCATCTCAGCTATACCTATGGTTATAGTTGAATAAACATCTGATGGAACCAGCCACAGATCTGTACCACTCTTAAGTACCAGGTTAGCAGCCTGGATGTCATTTCCTGCATTAAACTCTCTGAAAGGAGCCGTTACATTTCCCTCGCCATGAGTTCCTATCCAGATGACTGTTACTCTGTTTATGATTTCAGGGCACTTGGTAAATGCAGCAGCCACGTTAGTAATGGCCCCCTGGCAGAGTATAAAGAGCGGCTTATCATCTTCTTTAAGGGCTTCATCTATTATAAACCGAACTCCCTCAGAAACTTCCACACTGTCCTGATCCGCATTTTCCATAAGAGGTCCTTTATTTCCGGCTAAAGCAGGGACTTTCATATCCATTGCATCAAGAATAGTATTAATCTCCGTAAGGCTTTTTTCCATGGAACCTTCTTCCACAAAATGCTCAGCAACTATTCCCTTCACAATAAGCTTGGGACTAAGAAGCCCCTGAACAATTGCAAATGGATCATCAGCCTCACATGCGGCATCAGTATCAATGATAACTCTTATCTTCTTATAATCAGGTACAGTAAACAGATAATTCATCTACTCTTCTCCATCAGAAAAAAACAAATCACTATTTGAG
>JAFWSY010000136.1 GCA_017519155.1 Eubacterium sp. | reverse complement strand
GATCGTTGATATAAAGAATATCATTGAAGAACTTAAAGAAGCTGACAGCAGAAGTGATGAAGATATAAGACTTGCTGAAGAGAACGTTGAAAAGGTTAAAGAAGAAGTTAAGTATTTCGAATCAGATGCTGAGATGGCAAAGGCTGAGGTGGCCGCTGTTGAAGCAAGTCTTGTAGAAGCTAATGAAAGAGTTCTAAGCGCAGAGCAGGCTCTTGAATATGCTAAGAGAAATGTTGTTAATGTAACAAATGAACTTGAGCAGGCTAAAATAAAGGCTGCTGAACTTGAAGCTAAAGCTGAATCACAGAGATCTGCTGTTGATGAAGCAAAGGCTGAAGTTGTCAGAAGAAAAGAAGCTGCTGAAACTAACAAAGAAAAGATAGAGCAGATTACTAATTCTATCGGCGCTGCTGAAGAAGAAGTAGAGAAGAGAAAAGAAGCTGTTGTTGAAATCAGTTCTAAGTCTTCTGATATAGATATCAAGCGCAGAGCTGCTGCTATGGAAAGAGAAAATGCTCTTTCTGAGGTACTTGATGCTATAGCAAGTGAGTCAGCTGCTTATATCGAGAAATGTATCGCAGATGCTGAAAAAGAAGCAGAAGCTAAGGTTGAGAAGGATATCAAATCCATTATTAAGGGTAGATATGCTTCTATAGATGAAGAATTTGAGAATACCAAGGCTGAGCTGAATAATAAAGTTAAAGAGCAGGAAGCTGCTAAGACTCAGCTTCAGGATTCATTAAAGAATGCCGATTCTGTCATAAAAGAAGCAGAGGATAAGGTTAAGAGTCTTGAAAGTGAGTTAAAGGAGCAGGAGAAGAACGTTAAGTCTGTAGAGAAAGAACTTGACTCTGCAAAGGCTAAGGCTGTTAAGGAAGCTTCAGAGAAGTCTACAAAGTCCAGCGAGGGCGTTGAGGAAGCTAAGAAGAGACTTGAAGAAGCCAGAGCTGCTATAAAGGCTGCTGAAAAGAAGGCTGAAGAAGTTGATAAGATGGAAATCGACCTTACAAAGGTTGCTCCTGGTTCCAGACTTCCACTTGCTGCTAACTACCTTGAGAAATACCTCAAGATAGAGGCTTCAGCAGATGATATGGTTGATGCATTTAATGATATAGCTGCTAATATGGAGCAGACCATCAGATCAAGAAATATCGTTATTCTCGGTCAGTATGGATTCGGTTCTGTATGCGTTGGTGAGGATTTTGCAAGAAGTTTCTATGATATGGGAATCTGCAGTTCCAGAACCATTGCTAAGATAAAGGCTCAGGCCCTTAATAAGGTTAAACTTGATGCTCTTGATAAGCTTAAGGGTGGATGTCTCGTAGTTGAGAATGCAGGTCTTGTAAAGCCTGATAAGCTTGTTGAAATCGTTAATCTGTCAGCTAAGGATGTAAAAGACTTTGTTATCATCCTTACCGGTGAGATTGATTCTATATCAAAGCTTTTTGGAAATACAGCTTCAATTCTTTCAGAGTTTGAGTACCTGATCGATATGACAAAGATTTCCAAGGAAGACATGACAAAGGTTGCACTTACTTATATGGAGAACAGAGGCTTTAAGTATATAGCTGATGTTAAGAATAAGCTGGACAGCCTTATCATGGCAATGGAAACAGGTAACCTTGACAGACTTATAAAAGTAGTAGATACTGCTATAGAAAATGCATCAAAGAGAGACAAAGAAAAGAAAAAGGTAATTCCTGAGGATTTTGATTAATGTATCGTATTGACATGGGCATAGACCTGGGCACGTCCAAGGTTTGTATATATATGCGGGATAAGGGGATTGTAATTAATCAGCCCTCTGTCCTCGCATATGAACGTAAAGAAAAAAGAATTATAGCTGTAGGTACAAAGGCAAAGCGTATGCTTGGCAAGACTACAGAGGCAATCGTAGTTGAAAAACCAATGAAGCATGGTGTTATCTCAGAATATGCCATAGCTGAAAGAATGATTAAGGCATTTGTAAAAAATGCACTCAGAAAGAAAAGACTTTTAGGCAGACCAAATGTCTGTATCACAGTGCCACAGGGTATAACAGAAGTAGAGAGACGTGCTGTTGAAGACGCAATAGTCAGAACCGGCGCGAAGGAGATATTTCTTCTAGAATCTCCAATAGCCGCTGCTCTTGGTACAGGAGTGGATATAATGGAAACTGCCGGACACATGATAGTTGATATCGGTGGTGGAACTACTGAGATAGCTATCATATCATCCGGAGATATAGCTTACGGAGTATCCCTTAAGATCGGTGGAGATGATTTTACTGATGCACTGGCAAGGCTTGTCAGAAGGAAATATAACATAGAACTTGGTGAACTGTCAGCAGAGGATGCAAAGATAGAAATAGCCGGCGTATTTCCTAGAACAGTTGATTCATCCTATGAGATAAAGGGTAAGAGTCAGATAAACGGACTTCCTGTAAGACTTGATCTGGGAGCAAATGAGACTGTTGAGGCTTTCGAAGATCTGACTAATCAGATAATCGATGGAATCATGAAAGTTCTTGATAAAGCTGAAACTGAGCTTATTGCCGATATCGGAAAAGAAGGAATACTTTTATCCGGAGGAGGCAGCCTGATATACGGAATGGATAAGCTTATAACTGCCAGAACAGGAATCAAGGTTTCAATTGCAGATGAGCCGGAATCAGTTGTTGCAGCCGGAGCCGGAATGGCCGGTGAATACATAATGGTTCAGGACGAAGAGAACAAATAAAAATATTAACAATTATATATGAATTTTCAAAAGGGCATTCTGACTAAGGGTCGGGATGTCCTTTCTTTGTGATATTTAGATATATTAATCGATATTTGATTAATATATGTGGAGCATTGTGATAATTGACTTCATTTTTAAATAGTAGTAAAGTTGATTTACAATTTAAGTAACTTAGAATGGAATCTATATGCAGGAAAATATATTTTTTGACAATCTTCCGGTTAAAGAACGGACAGTTCTTATGCGGAATGCAATATTTAAAAAAGCTAGAAAAAATTCATATCTTTTTCGTGAGGGGGATCTGGTCGATTCTGTAATATACATTCTTGATGGTGATATAAAGCTTCGGACCTATGATATAAATGGAAATGAAAGAATAGTAGGTATATTTTCAAAACACGAATTCTTATGGGAAAGTATGTTGCTTGATAATAGTACTTATCCATATAGCGGAGTGGCTCTTACCAGTGTAAGATATTATAAGATAATGAGAGAAGACTTTGAGAGAGCTCTAAAGAATCATTCTATATCCAAAAGTATAATAGTTCTTCTCAGTAGAAAGCTTCATGATGCAAACAGTAGAAATATGTATTTATCTGCTGAAAATCCAATGGTAAGGCTTGCCGGT
>JAFWSY010000135.1 GCA_017519155.1 Eubacterium sp. | reverse complement strand
GAGCAGGTTCCTTACTACCACATCCTACTACGGCCAGAGTAACAGCCATAACCATTACAGCCGCAATAATTTTTTTTAACATAATTTTTCTCCCATCTTTTGTCATTAATTAACTATGTTATTTTACCATACAAGTGAAACTGTGTAAACAAGACATAATTAATCCGTATATCATATTATCTAAGGTCTATATCAGACACATATCTCTTATAAAGATCCGGACGTCTCTCTTTTGTTCTTTCCAGAGCCTTCTCTTTTCTCCACTGTTCTATGAGCTTGTGGTTACCGGACATCAATACTTCAGGCACCTCAAGTCCTTCATATACAGGTGGTCTTGTATACTGCGGACATTCCAGCAGGCCTTCGTAAAATGTCTCGTACTTCGCACTGTCATCGCTGCCAAGCGCTCCCGGAATAAGCCTTGTTATGGCATCCATCATTACTATGGCCGGCAGTTCACCGCCTGTCAGTATATAATCACCCAGGGATACATGAACAGGGTTTATAAGCTCGATAGCTCTTTCATCTATTCCTTCATAGTGACCGCACAAAAATATTATATCCTCATTATGAGACAGAGCCTGTGCCATGGACTGGTCAAAGGTTCTGCCCTGTGGAGACATATAAAGCACTCTCGGTCTTTTGGACCCGATCTTACGGATGATATCCTGATAACAGAGCCATACAGGTTCTGCCTGGATAAGCATTCCGCAGCCTCCGCCATATATATAGTCATCCACATGCTTCATTTTATTCTGAGCATAGTCACGGATATTTACACAGTCCAGATCGATTATTCCTTTTTCAAGTGCTCTTCCGGTAATGCTGTGACCGAGAGTTCCTTCGATCATCTCCGGAAAAAGAGTCATAACATGATAATTCATCCTTACATACCTTCTATAAGATGTACAAGAACTGTATTTTCATCCATATCAACATCCAATATGAATTCCTCGACGTCAGGAACATACTTGGTACTTCCATCATCGCATTTGATGATAAATATAACCTGATCCGCCGCATTTTCCATATAATCCTCAAGTACACCGATCTTCTTATTATCAGTATCGGATATAACATCAAAGCCAATTATATCAGCAAGAAAGTATTCCCCCTCCTCAAGTGGAATGGCATGTTCTTTATCTACATATACATCCACACCTCTCAGGGGTTCTATACTGTTTCTGTCATCGAAGCCCTCAAGCTTAAGAACAGGCATGTTCTTCTTATACTTGCAGCCTTCAACCTTATGGCTTTCCATCTTACCCTTCATGTCAAGATATACAAGTTCCAGATCGCTGAAACGATTCAAATCATCGCTTGTAGGATATACACTTATTTCTCCCTTAACTCCGTGAGGAGAAGAAAGAATTCCGATTCTTAAATAATCTTCCAAATAATAAACCTCTCTTTAATACTGTTCGTAGTAACGAACCTAAAATACCAAAATGGGCAAAGCAGCCTCTCTGGACTTTAGCCCAAAGAACCACTTTGCCATGATTTACTATCTTATATCTACAACAACCTTTTTGTCACCCTTGGATGCAGCAGCCTTGACTACAGTTCTTATTGCCTTGGCAATTCTTCCGCCTTTACCTATAACCTTACCCATATCTTCAGGAGCAACGGTTAACTCAAGAGTGGTAGTATTATCATCTGAAGTTTCTTTTACAACTACACCATCAGGATTATCGACAAGAGATTTTGCAATAAGTTCAACTAGTTCCTTCATCGCCTACCTCCTAACTGGTTATTTAGATATACCTGCCTGCTTTAATAACCTTGCAACTGTCTCAGTAGGCTGAGCTCCGTTTGAAAGCCACTTCTTTGTAGCATCCTCATCAACCTTGAACTGGCTAGGATTCTGATTTGGATCATATGTTCCGATCTCATCGATAACAGCGCCGTCTCTTGCACTTCTTGAATCTGCAACAACAACTCTGTATACAGGATGCTTCTTGTAACCAAGTCTTCTTAATCTGATTTTTACTGCCATTTTAATTTTCCTCCATGGATAAAAAATATTTTTTTATATTACAGGTTTTAAACCTGACGTTAACTTACTTAAAATATTTAGAAGCCGAAAGGCATTCTGAAGCCGCCGCGTCTACGCTTCTTGCTTCCCTTACCGCCCATCATGTTAGAAAACTGCTTCATCATCTTCTTGGACTGTTCAAACTGCTTCATGAAACGGTTAACTTCTGCGATATCCATTCCACAGCCCTTGGCAATTCTCTGCTTGCGGCTTACATTTATGATCTCAGGATGAGATCTTTCCTCTTCAGTCATAGACTGAATGATTGCTCTCGGTTTAGTCATGGCACTTGGGTCTATATCAACCTTGCCCATCTTCTGACTCATACCCGGAATCATACCTATAATATCATTCATATCACCCAGCTTTTCCATCTGTTCAAGCTGTGAAAGGAAGTCGTTGAAATCGAATTCTCCCTTACGCATGCTCTGTTCAAGAGCTGCAGCCTGCTCTTCATCGATGGCTGCCTGAGCCTTCTCAATGAGAGTCTCAACATCACCCATACCCAGGATACGGCTTGCCATACGGTCCGGATAGAAAGGCTCCAGAT
>JAFWSY010000134.1 GCA_017519155.1 Eubacterium sp. | reverse complement strand
TACGCGTCCATGGATCTGCTAAGCAGATGCTCGATTCTCAATCGAGCACTAATCCGAATATTCATTAATTTATAAAGAATTTTCGGGGTTGTCATCATTATTCTGTTGTTAAAGTACATTTATCAAATCACTTCAGCTTGGTATATCCAAGTATACGGAGAAGGAGGGATTTGAACCCTCGCGCCGCTATTAACGACCTACTCACTTTCCAGGCGAGCCCCTTCAGCCACTTGGGTACTTCTCCAAATTGCTGATACGTAATTCAATAATCAAAGGATAATCCTTCGAGCGGAGAGGATGGGATTCGAACCCATGTGCCCTTGCGGACAAACGGTTTTCAAGACCGCCTCGTTATGACCACTTCGATACCTCTCCATAACGTTTCTGCTATACTATTTACTCGTCAAAAGTAGCCGCTCTTTTTACCGGCGACTTTGTCTATAATAGCAAAACAATACTTCTATGTCAACACTTTTTTACCCCTTTTTTTCACTTTTTTTTCAGAGCAAAAAAATAGACATCAGCACTGGCAAAAACAGATGTCTTTTACTACATGTTATTAACCTAATTCTTTACAATCCACTCGTAAAAATCAGAAAAACAAATAATCCAAATCCACATACAAGCCAAAGAATTGCCGAAGCAACGATATAAAATATATTTTCCGAGGAACGGGTACTTACATTTATCTGCTTCACTATAGCAATAATTAAACGCACCAGATAGTACAGTGGCATAATAAAGTGACACGCAAGCAGTGGCAGATATTCCCATTCACTGCGATATGTATACCACCTGCCATCCGCCCATACATACCATATAATGGTTAATAAAGCCAAAACAAATGGCGGCAGTACAAATATTATTTTATCCTTTATGCTTTTTTCCATTTACCAAAAATACTCCTTATCAACACCGCCATTATATCAACAGCCATAAGAATAAGTCCACCGGCAAGACTCCATGGAGCCCATATCATTACTATGCTCCATAGATCAGAACCGAATATCAAAGGAAACAGTATAATTATTAATGCCATCAAAACTACAAGTATTATTCCTGTAGCAATCAGTAATCCTTTTTTTCTGATCAATAAAACTACTATTAATAATACTATCATTACTATCGATATAATAGTAAACACAAGATCAAATACTGTCCATACATCTGTTGATATCGCATTCGATGCATTTCCCGAAAGCCTGTCATATATTCCGTTGCAAAGACTGTCAGTTGATGCCGCTACATTTAAATTAGTAAGAACACATACACCAATCTTCTTATCTCTTGAAAAAACAATCCTTGAAGAATAGTTCGGAGTTCCTCCGGAATGACCTATCACATCACCATCAAATCTTTCCCAGCCGGCATAGTAGTCTCCTTCGTTTTTAAGCTTCTCAAATATAGAATCCGCCTGCACTGTATCGGATAATTCCTCTTCACCAATCCATATCTTCAGCCAGGTTCCCATGTCTACAACATCAGAATAAAAATATCCGGCAGGAATAGCACCTTCTCTTACAGGTATTTCATACTTAAATACTCTGCGATATCCAAGTCTTGTTCCTTCTATTATTTTGTCTTTCTGACCCGGAGTCCCCACATATGTATCTGCCAGACTTAAGGGAGCCAGAATCTCTTTTTCCATATAGTCACGATAAGAAACACCCGTTATATCTTCTATTATAGCACCAAGTAAATTAAAATTTACATTAGAATATGCATATTCTTCTCCCGGTGCACTGCTAAGTTCTTTTCCGGATATACTATCAACCCACTGCGCCAGAGTCATATCTTCCGTCGCACTGGGATAAGTCTTTTCATTATTAGTATAACCACTGGTCTGGGACATCAGCTGCTTTATAGTGATATCGGTTTTCTTTCCATTATAAAATGCCTCGAAACTGGAAATGTAATCAGAGACCTTATCTTCTTCAGACAGTTTGCCCTCATCTATCAGCCCCTGTACAGCTAGTCCTGTAAAAGCTTTGGTCATGGATCCAATCTGATATAGTCCATCCTTATCACCATAGTAAATCAGCTCTCCATGATCATATGTAACCACACTTACTGAACTGCATTTGGTTTCTTTCTGAAAATCATTTATCAGCGCATCCACAGCGTCAGCACCTGCTGCCGTGGACGTACATGGACTTAGAGCACCTATCACTATCAGGATCAGCACTATTATTGATATCATGGTTTTTCTTATTCTTTTATTCATATCCGGCATCCTCATAAAAAATCAAACTATAATTTCTAAGTGTTATTATAAGGAAGCCTTTTATGTCACGTTAGTGAGAATCATCACAAATCATGAGTGACAAATGTCATCAATTGAATAAACTAAAACAAAAAGCCACCTTTCGGCGGCTTTTCTGTTTCCAGCATTATCTTAACTTGCTGCAGCCTCAGATCTTATGATTCTTCGGATGCTTTTTTCAGAGAGAAAGTACTCCTGCGCAAGTATTACTGTTGAAACTCCTTTTCTGCTCTTATCGCATATCTCACGGTTTCGCTCGTTGTAATACTTCCTGGTATCAGTCTGACTGCCCCAGTCTTTCTTCTCTACGCACGGAATATATATATTCTCTCCACTGATATACTGCTGAATAGCTTCTATTAACTCTTGTGGCAGAACTTCTTCTGCTCTTATATAGCTCATTTTATCCTCCTATAATTCTTGAATACCATCAGGTATTCCCGGGGATTCATCCGAGCTTACTATTCATCATATTTATTTAAGCTCAGACTACTGAGCGATAACATATCTTCTCATAAAATAGTTTCTCCCTTTCTTAAACCAAAAATCAACTGTTCCTAACACGAAACTTTATAACACTATACACTAATAGTCAAGGACAAACTTTCTTACCAACGCCCATTTTAAAAAAACAAAGGGGTTATGTTACTATGAAAAAAGATTTTTCAGTTCGAATTAAAGTGAACTGTGGTGATACAGTGGAGGTTATCATCTGTAAAAATGAATCAAACAGACCCTTCTGTCCGCCTGTACGCTTATAAGCTATTAAAAGAACAGCTAAGTCTAGGTCCCCAGGCAGATTTAGAAGATACGGATATGACAGTTAATGGATATGCCACATATTTATGTTCCGAGCCATTTTCTGATAAGATAATGCCTCAGCAGGTATCCTCCTTTAACAGAGGAAGTATTTACTATACTGATAAAGGACTCTACTGCGTGGATATCAGTCTTGTTACAGAAATAGACAATGTTATCGAAGGCGTTCAACTATTATCTTTTAATAACATAAAAGATGCCTTTAAGAAGGCCTTGGAAAATGATCCTGACATATCCCAAAGATCTTCAGCGAGCCTGGAAGTCTTCAGTATAGCATTTACATATGTTCCGGCATGGTATTTTTTGACAAAAGATAACAAACAAAAATCCGGAGAACAGTCACTTACTTATTCACATGTGATAAATGCCTTAGACGGTTCAGATCTTACGGATTCAGTCAAATAAGATATACAAGACAAAATACGCCTTCGCTTATCCTTGCGGGAAGTGGCATATTATTTGTTTCATTTGTATTAATATCTGCTTCATTCATAGTGTTTTTCCTTTATACAGATTCTGAAGTTTTTCGTTCATCGGATTCTGCTGATGCTTATCACGCTACTTCAAAATCTATACACACCCTGCTTTTGGTATTAGGTCTGACTATTCCATCTGCTACAGCAACATGTTCAGGATGTACCGCATAGCCTTTGAGAGATGTCTCATCTTCAAATGTAGAATCCAGCATCAGATCTGCATTTGAGGAATCGAGCATATCAATCTGTACATGAATGTCTATAAGGCCGGGAATCTTACCCTGCAGTCCTTCAAGTCCTGCCTTTATATCGGCTCTGACTCTTGCCTTATCTTCCTCTGAAAACTCATCCTTTAATTGCCATAGTATTATATGCTTTACCATATCTTCTATACCTCCATGTAATATGTTTTATTATGTAATAGCTTCAGAAAAAGAGCTCCCATGGGAAGCTCTTTTCTTTATAGTAAGAAACTTACACATTTGTCTTATTATTTATCTGTTTCTTAACTGCAGCAAGCTCCTTTTCAAGCTCACTCGCCTTTTTAGCCTGTGATGCAGCTATATCTTTATACATTTCCAAATCTTCTTCATTCTTCTTAGCATCACTCTTACTCTCTTTAAAGAGTACACTTGCGACCATACCGCCGCCACCAAATATCATAACCAGCATGAGAAGCCAGTCAAACATTGTCATCCTGTCAACCCAAAAGGTAGTATTCATAATTATCGCTGCAAGTATGAACAGAACTGAGAGGACTGTAAATATCTTTGATATAAAAGAACCCTCACTGGCAAACATCCATACTATGCTGATTATAAATGGAACCACCACCAGTCCGGATGGAATACTAAAGAAGCCGAAACCAAGTCTTCCGCCAAATCCGCCGAAGCCAGATCCCACATGTACTCTATTAAACAGAAGGAAAAGTCCAACTGCCATAAGTGCAAGCCCGCCAAAGAACCTGAACAATAAATTACTACTTTTCATGGTCAAGTACCTCCTTTTAACTTTCGAGCTATATGATAACAGATAATATACGCTACATCAATCATATTTCTTTATCATTACTCTTTCCTCTTTTGAGGTATAATGCCAGCAAAAGAGCTAACGGTAGTATTAGGATCATGAAGCTAATTATTTCATATATCATATCTTTTGTCCCCAAAAAACTTTTAACCATTACTACAATCCAAATATATCATAATAATATTACCCTGAACAGCTGTATTTAGCCGTTCAGGATAAATCCTATATCTTTTCAGGTTATTATATTTATATCAGCTGGCTCAGCTGTTCTATAAGGTCTCCCTTACCGGATACGGATATCTCACCGACACGGTTGCAGATTCTTTCCAGATACTCAAGTCTCTTGAGCTGGAACAATGTCTTATTTTCATCCATAAGCTTTGCTGTATTCATAAGTGATCTTGTTGATGCTACTTCCTCCCTTCTTTCGATCACATTGGCCTGTGCCTTCTTCTCGGCAACAAGAACTGTATTCATGATCTCCCTTATCTCACCCGGAAGTATGATATCTCTGATACCGAAGCTTCCGAACTCAACGCAGAAATCCTTCTCACCCTCACGGAGCTTTCTGTCAAGGATCTCGCTTAACTCACTTCTTCTTTCAAGTATCTCATCCAGCTTGTAGTTTCCTATAAGCTCTCTGGATACCATCTGGATAAAGGAATAGAGCTGATCTGTCAGATTAGTTCTGTCCGATACAGACTTCTGGGCATCTGTTACCCTGTAGTTTGTTACCATGTTGAGTCTTATCCCCACCTTATCCTTAGTAAGTATCTCCTGACCTGCAACATTTAACTCTCTCCACTTCATGTCAACAACCACTGCCTTCACTTCCCTGACAACATTCCAGTAGTAATACAGACCTTCACCAAGCTTATCTGTAAGTGTATTGTTGATATATACCAAAGCCTCCTCGCCCTGACCAACAACAACCTTTGTGTAATTCTTAAGTGGTATATACTGGATCATATCCTTAGTAAGCTCTTCCTGAAACATCAGTTCCTTCATGGAATATATCTTCATATCCACCTTCTCGAAACGGTTCCAGAATACATATTCACCCTTATTTGAAACACCCATCAGCTTTCCGTTTATATATAAGAAACCTATCTCATCGTTTCCTATCTCATATCTGACAGTTGAAGCTCTGAATTCCTCATCCTTCTCCAGGACTTCATAAGGAGTACCATTACACTTAACTTCACCTGCAGCTTCTACTATCTCAAGTTCATATCCTGCCTGCTTCCAGTAATTATACTTTCCTGCATTAAGCATTCTCAGAAACTTACCGTTTCTTCTAAGAAAACCGACCTCATTATCTCTTATTATATATCTCATCTTTATTCACCCCTTACATCTTATCAGTCAGATAATTATTCTTCATCCATTTTGGAAAATGTATCCGAGAGAAGAATTCCCCATCAATAACCCGGAACTTCATTAAGTACAACCTTCACACAGGGTGTCTCTGACCCACCGGATATGAAGTCTGTACGGTATCCTGTTGCTGCTGGGGTTATATCCGGTCCTCTCCGGCTCTTCCTCCCGTGACGCCTGCATGATCTGCAGACCTACATGAGGGAAGAATCCGGTTCGGTGGAAATCTTCTTTCTGATACCTTCTTTACGCATCTTGCGTAGATAATGACCATGCTCTACCCATTAAGCTACATACCGAAGTATGGAGGGACTCGAACCCTCAACACTGGTGTTTAAACCGATCATCATTCGGCTTGTTAAGCTGACTGCTTAACATATAGATAAGTACGTACGATATACCGATTCCGGCACCATGGAGCAACGCTGTGGATGAAGAACCACCGCCGCCATACTCTCATACAGTACAAATACTTACATAATTAACCTTTAAGAACACCTACTGTCTTCATCTTTCTTATCGGACGCACCAGATCACTCTGCTGCTCCATAACCTCATCAATGTCCTTATATGCAAATCTGCACTCCTCAGCTACATCATTTTTTTTCGCTTTTCCAAGGATAACTCCCTGCTCATGAAGATCACGCATAACCTCTTCTGTTGTGAAGCGCTGCATTGCTCCTGTTCTGGAATATGCTCTTCCGGCTCCGTGAGAGGAGGAAGTGAAGCTATCCGGATTACCAAGACCTTCTACAACATAGCTGTAGGATCCCATAGCTCCCGGAATAACTGCCTTATCACCGACTCTGGCCCTGTTTGCTCCCTTTCTGTGAACCCACACATTTTTACCGAAATGATTCTCCAGAGCCGCATAATTATGGTGGCAGTTGATCTCTTCACCATAAATGACATCCCTGTCCAGATATTTCTTAACAATATCTGTCACTGCCTGCTTTGCGACATCCATCATTCTGGCTCTGTTTTCAAATGCATAATCCATCGCAAGTTTCATCCAGTTTATGTAATTCTTTCCTTCTGCACTATCCACCGGAAGGAATGCAAGTCTATGCTCTGATGGAACAGAGCTGTAGTACATATCATTCAGCATTATCGCTTTCTTGTTGAAATAATCACAGATTGCTTTGCCGAGATGACGGCTGCCCGAATGGATCATAATGCAAAGCTTACCCTTATCATCCTCCTGAAGCTCCACAAAATGGTTTCCGCCTCCAAGAGTTCCCACCTGATAATATCCGTCCTCAAGCAAAGGAATAAGTTCAGAATCCTCCTGATATTTATCTATTTCCTTTAAAGCTATATCTATACTCTCACACATCTGTGGTTTCTGATGTCTTGCTGTTCCTACAGGTATATTCCTCATAAAGTTTCCGATTATAGCCTGAACTCCGGAACCATTTCCTGTCATTAACTCCTTAACATCAGCTGCATCTATATCTGTATCTATAAAATTCATACCACATCCGATATCAACGCCTACCGAATTCGGAATGATCACACCCTTTGTTGCGATCACTCCTCCTATCGGCATTCCCATTCCTGTATGAGTATCCGGCATAAGTGCAACCCACTTATGAATAAATGGGAGATCTGCCAGATGTTGTGCCTGTTCTATACAGGAATCCTCTATATTACCAATATCATTCTGCCATATTTTCATCGGATATTTTGTACCATCATATAAAACGAACATATCTATTCCCCTTTCGATTCTCAGCCCTCACCTGCTTGCTATATACAGGTTTTATTCAGCTTTGCTTTTGCTATAGATAAGATATCATTAACGAAAACATTATTCATTTCAAAAAAGCTGCGAACCGGTTAAATAAAAATACCCTCCTTACTGGTTTTTCCGGTAAAGAGGGTACATATCAAACAGATCGATATCTTTGTTTTTTCAGTCTTTCCTTCAATTGTTTCAGGAATCTTTCACTTCCGATAACCTTTACCATTGGCCCGAAAGACAGTATATTAATCAACAGTTCCGTTTCATTTCCCTGTCCATAGTATATCTCACATTTATAGATATCATTTGAAGTACCGTCAAAATCATCATCACCATGATAGCGAGGATCCTGATTATACTCTGTTCTTCCATAATAGCGTTGAAAGCCTGTGGCGCGTGCGAAAGCCTGGAAACCCATCGAATTATTCTGGGCTCCGTGAAAGAATGCTGTTGTATAACCTTTCTTCTCGCCCAACTCGCGAGCCAGACCAG
>JAFWSY010000133.1 GCA_017519155.1 Eubacterium sp. | reverse complement strand
CATCAGTCAGTTATAGGTCTTGAGACAAAGGCTGCACTTGATAAGTATGGTATCAAGCCTGATATCATCATCGGCTGCGCAGGTGGTGGATCAAACCTTGGTGGTCTTATTTCTCCATTTATGGGTGAGAAGCTCAGAGGTGAGGCTGATTACAGAATTATCGCTGTTGAGCCTGCATCATGCCCAAGCTTTACAAGAGGAACATATGCATATGACTTCTGTGATACAGGAATGATATGTCCACTTGCAAAGATGTACACACTTGGAAGCAGCTTCATTCCATCAGCTAACCATGCCGGAGGACTCAGATTCCACGGTATGAGCTCAACACTTTCACAGCTCTATCATGATGGATATATGGAGGCTACAAGCGTAGAGCAGACATCCGTATTTGAAGCAGCAGAGCAGTTCGCAAGAGTTGAAGGAATCCTTCCTGCACCTGAAAGCTCACATGCTATCAGAGTAGCTATAGATGAGGCTCTTAAGTGCAAGGAGACAGGTGAGGAGAAGACAATCGTATTCGGACTCACAGGTACAGGATACTTTGATCTTGTTGCATACGAGAAGTTCAACAACGGCGAGATGGGTGACTATATCCCTACAGATGAAGAAATAGCAGCATCAATAGCAAAGCTTCCTAAAGTAGAAGGCTAATATATATTTTTAGTTTACATAAAAAAGATGACAGTTTTTTATCAGATGAAAAACTGTCATCTTTTTACGTAAATAGCCGATGCGATATCATTGAAAATATGATACACTAGTCAGAGTGATAATTGCGGGAGGTATAAGTATGAGATATCCTGAACCTTTAAAAAATGGGGGGACTATTGGTTTTATAGCACCTTCTTTCGGATGTGCTATAGATCCTTACAAAACAAGATTTGAAAATGCACTCAAAGTATTTACTGAAAGGGGCTATAAGACCTGGCTGGGACCGAACTGTTACAGTGACTGTGGTATCGGAATCAGTAATAAACCGTCTTTATGCGGAGCAGAGCTGAATGCTGCCATGACAGATGATTCTTCTGATGTGATCATAACCTGCGGCGGCGGTGAACTGATGTGTGAAGTGGTTCCCTTTATGGACTTTGATGCAATAAAGAACAGTCCTCCAAAGTGGTATATGGGATATTCCGATAATACTAATTATGTTTTTCTTTCTGCGGTTCTGGCAGATACAGCTGCTATATACGGTCCTTGTGCCCCGGCCTTCGGAAGAGAGCCCTGGCATGAATCCATAGAGGACGCATTTAAACTTATTACAGGCGAGATAGACAGAGTCTCCGGTTATAAACTTTGGGAGAGGGATGACTATTTCATTCGTAGTGAGGAGGAAGAAGAGCCGGATCCGCTGGAGCCTTATCAGGTTAGTGAAAGAACTATTTATAAATATTTCCTTCCGGATAACAAAACTAAGGCTGATATGCCTATATCGGGTGATGATTTTAAAGACAGCATAAAACTGAAGGGGCGTCTTCTGGGAGGCTGTCTTGACCTTCTTACGCTTCTTGTGGGTACCAAGTATGATAAGGTTGAGGAGTTTCTGGAAAAATATAAGGACGACGGAATTATCTGGTTTATCGAATCATGCGATCTGGATATGCTTCCCATGAGAAGAGCTTTCTGGCAGATGAGGGAAGCAGGCTGGTTTAAATATGCAAAGGGATTTCTCATAGGACGTCCTCGCCGCTTCGGAGAAGATGCTTTAGGTGTTGATCAGTATAAAGCGGTGACCGATATAGTAGGAGAGTTAGATGTACCGGTTATCATGGATCTGGACATAGGACATCTGCCGCCTATGATGCCAATAATATGCGGAAGTATGGCAGAGGTGGATCTGTCCGGAAATAATATCAGTATTGAATATTCATTTACATAGGTGATTAACAGAATGAGTGATAAAAAATATTATGCTGTAAAAGTAGGACTTGTACCCGGAATATATGATACATGGGATGAGTGCAAAGAAAATGTACATGGCTATCCGGGAGCGGTATATAAAAGCTTCAAAACACTTGGAGAAGCAAAAGATTTTTTGGAAATACCTGTTTCGGTTACAGAGAAAACTTCTGATGACCTTGGGGGTATGGACGATAGTGGTGATTTGATCACATTTTTGGAAAAAAACAGAAAATCGGAAGCTGTCAGTTTCGTGGATGGAAGCTTTGATGTGGCTACAGGCAGATATGCCTGCGGTGCAGTTATTCTCCATGATGGAAATGTAACGGAGATATCTGAGAGCTTTTACGACGAGGAAATGAGTACCATGAGAAATGTGGCAGGAGAGATAGAAGGCTCTATGCATGCCATGCAGTTCTGCCTGGATCATGGGATAACAAGTATTGATATATATTTTGATTATGAAGGAATAGAAAAATGGGCTCTCGGTCTATGGAAGACCAATAAGGAGGGCACTATAGCCTATAAGAGATATTATGACTCCATATGTGACAGGCTTGAGGTGCATTTTCATAAGGTAAAGGGACATTCGGGGAATCCCGGAAATGATAAGGCTGACGAGCTGGCGAAAGCGGCTCTTGGAATCAAATGAATAAGTGGCGACTCTTATTGCCTCGTTTATGATTTAATTGCGAAAGGATAGAAAATGAATATACATGGACTGCAAAAAATGACATTGCTTGATTTTCCAGGAAAGGTTGCATGCACGGTATTTCTCGGTGGCTGTGATATGAGATGTCCTTTCTGCCATAACTGGGAGCTGGTGGATGCATCTGCTCAGGCAATCATGGATGAAAATGAACTCTTTAGGTTCCTTGGTGGAAGAATAGGACTTCTGGACGGGGTTGCATTTACCGGTGGTGAGCCTCTTATGAGAAATGATCTCATGGATGTGATTAAAAGAATCAGGGATATGGGCTTTAAGATCAAACTGGATACCAATGGTAATCATACTGACAGGCTCAGAAGTGTGGTTGATGCAGGGCTTATTGATTACGTAGCCATGGATGTGAAGAATTCACCCGAGCGCTACGGAGAGACCATCGGACTTCCGGGATTTGATATCTCGAGGATAAAAGAGAGTATTGATTATCTCATGAACTGTGGAACTGATTATGAATTCAGGACTACTGTAGTTAAGCAGTTTCATGATGAGGATTCATTTAAGGGGATAGCTGAGCTTATAAAGGGCGCTGAAAAATATTATCTCCAGGGATTTGTTGACAGAGAGACGGTACCATATGCGGGGCTTGAAGGATATACTAAAGAGGAGATGGAGAAATTCCTGGATATAGTAAGTCCATATGTAAAAAGTGCCGAAATCAGAGGCTTCTAGCGAAGTAAAACCGTAAAACGATTTATAAAAAATGTACAATATCTAGTATTTGGCCAAAAAAATGAATACTAGATATTGACTTTTTTTTATTTTGTGATACTATCTATCTTACGAGCCTTTATTAAAAGGAATTTTTTTAGAATACATATAAATAATAATTTTTAGGGGAGGAACTTTTAATGTATCGAGTAGTAAAACGTGATGGGGTTAACGTAGATTTTGATGTATCTAAGATAAGTGCAGCTATAGAGAAGGCATTTATCGCATGTGAGAAGCAGTATCATCCAAGTGTGATCGATATGCTTGCCCTTCGTGTTACTAGTGATTTTGAAGAGAAGATAAAAAATGATGTTATATCTGTGGAAGATATCCAGGATAGTGCAGAGAAGATTCTGTCAGAGGCCGGTTATACAGATGTAGCAAAGGCTTACATCCTTTATCGTAAGCAGCGTGAGAAGGTACGTAATGTCAAGAGTGCTATGCTCAACTATAAGGATATAGTTGATAATTATCTTGAGATTAATGACTGGCGTGTAAAAGAAAACTCAACCGTAACATATAGTGTTGGTGGACTTATCCTGTCTAACTCAGGAGCTATTACAGCTAATTACTGGCTCAGTGAGATCTATGATCAGGATATAGCTGATGCTCACAGAAGCGCAGCAATCCATATCCATGACCTCAGTATGCTTACAGGTTACTGTGCAGGATGGTCACTTAAGCAGCTTATCCAGGAAGGTCTTGGCGGAGTTCCGGGCAAGATTACATCTGCTCCTGCAGGACATCTGTCTACTCTTTGTAACCAGATGGTTAATTTCCTTGGAATTATGCAGAATGAATGGGCAGGAGCTCAGGCATTCTCATCATTTGATACATATCTTGCTCCTTTTGTTAAGATAGATAATCTGTCACAGAAGGAAGTTAAGCAGTGCATACAGTCCTTCATATTCGGTGTAAATACACCTTCAAGATGGGGTACACAGTCTCCATTCACAAATATCACTTTGGACTGGGTTGTTCCTAATGATATGAAAGAAGAGAACTGCTGGGTAGGTGGAAAGCAGGTTGACTTCACCTACGGCGAGTGCCAGAAGGAAATGGATATGGTCAACAAGGCATTTATCGAGATCATGATCGAGGGTGATGCTAACGGCCGTGGATTCCAGTATCCTATTCCTACATATTCGATAACAAAGAACTTTAACTGGGAAGAAACAGAGAACAACAAGCTTCTCTTTGAGATGACAGCTAAGTATGGTACTCCTTACTTCTCAAACTATATCAACTCAGATATGGAGCCAAGCGATGTTCGTAGTATGTGCTGCAGACTTCGTCTTGACCTTAGAGAGCTTCGTAAGAAATCCGGTGGTTTCTTCGGTAGTGGTGAGTCAACAGGTTCTGTAGGCGTAGTTACCATCAATCTTCCGAGAATAGCTTATCTTGCAAAGGATGAAGAGGATTTCTATGCAAGACTTGACCGCCTCATGGACATTTCGGCAAGATCACTTAAGACAAAGAGAACAGTTATCACAAAGCTTCTTGAGTCAGGCCTTTATCCATATACAAAGAGATATCTGGGTACATTTAACAACCATTTCTCAACTATCGGTCTTATCGGTATGAACGAAGTTGGTCTTAATGCTAAATGGCTTCATAAGGATCTTACAAACAGAGAGACACAGGAATTTGCTGCTAAGGTTCTTAATCATATGAGAGAGCGTCTCAGTGATTATCAGGAGCAGTATGGTGATCTCTATAACCTTGAGGCTACACCTGCTGAGTCAACTACATATCGTTTTGCTAAGCATGATAAGGAGCGTTATCCTGATATCATTACTGCAAATGAGAATGGTACACCTTACTATACAAATTCATCACATCTTCCTGTTGGATATACAGAAGATATATTTTCAGCACTTGATGTACAGGATACACTTCAGACTCTTTATACATCAGGTACAGTATTCCATGCATTCCTCGGCGAGAAGCTTCCTGACTGGAAGTCAGCAGCTACACTCGTTCGTAAGATAGCTGAGAATTACAGACTGCCTTACTACACCATATCACCTACATATTCAGTATGTAAGAATCATGGTTATATCACAGGTGAAGTTTATGTATGTCCTGACTGCGGCGAGAAGACAGAGGTTTACAGCCGTATAACAGGTTACTATCGTCCTATCCAGAACTGGAATGATGGTAAGACTCAGGAATATATGGATCGTAGAGAATATGACATCATGGTAAGCAAACTTACACATGAAGGACCTATGCCTACAATAAAGTATACAGTTCCTGAAGAAATCACAGGTGCTGATAATGCAAAAGAAAGCGTAAGCAGCAAGACTGAAGCTGAAGCAGCAACAGTTGTTCCTGAAGCAGCTGCATCAGAGCCTGGTATTCCTGTTATGTATGTTAAGGATCACTGCCCTAAGTGTAAAGGCGCAGAGCAGAGATTCAAGCTTGCGAAGGTTCAGTACAGCGAAGTAAACTGTTCAGAGAATATGGACATTGCAAGAGAGCTGGGCATCCAGCAGACTCCGACAATCATTGATCCGGATGGAACAAGATATGTGGGAGACAACGCAGCAGCAGAGTGGCTTAAGGCACACAGCGCATAAGAGGAACAATATATGTACGATATTATAATAGTTGGCGGTGGCCCAGCGGGGCTCACCGCAGCAATATACGGACTTCGGAATGGTAAGTCCGTATTTGTTATAGAAAGATCTGTTTTTGGTGGACAGATAGTAAATTCACCTAAGGTAGAAAACATACCGGGTTTTGATTCGATAAGTGGAGATGATTTTGCGGACAGACTCCTGGATCAGGCTATGGGACAGGGAGCCCAGGTTACTCTTGAATATGTAATATCAGTAGAAAAATCAGGGGACACCTTTATAGTTTTAACTGAAGAAGGTGGAAATTATGAGGGTAAATCTGTTATAATAGCAACGGGTACTACCCATAGAACTCTTGGGCTTGAAGGAGAAGAGGAACTGATAGGAAATGGTATCAGTTTCTGCGCAGTATGTGACGGAGATTTTTATCGGGATAAAAATGTAGTGATGATCGGAGGAGGAAATTCTGCATTTGTTGAGTCGAGTCTTCTGGTTGATATAGTCAGTCATCTTACTATTCTTCAGGATATGCCATACTTTACAGCTGATCGTAAACTTCAGGATCAGGTACTTGCAAGAGATAATGTTGAAACTCATGTGGGTACAAAGATACTTGGATATGAAACAGAAAATGGCATGATTACCGGTGTTAGATATGAAGAAGAGGGCGCAATCAAGACGGCCGGGTGTGATGGGGTATTTCTCGCGGTGGGTCTTGTTCCGGATAATGGGGCTTTTGCTTCTCTGGCGGAGCTGGATGAGAGAGGATACTTTGTACCACAGAATATCTGTCATACTAAGACACCTGGGCTTTTTGTGGCGGGAGACTGCTGCAGTAAAACTCTTCGTCAGGTTGCAACTGCGTGCTCAGATGGTGCTTATGCAGCTATAGGAGCCTGTGATTATTTGAGGTAATTCCAAGATTTTAAAAGGTTGTTTGTATACTATTTATATATAATGAGTTATAAGTGTTATGAAAAACCTTGAAAGTTTGAAAAAAAGAGGAATTCCGATCAGAAAACTGAATACCGTAATGCTGATTGTTGCTATATTTGTTTCATTGATATTGTTTGTTGCCATGCAGATGACTAATTCAATATATAATGAAACTAAAGATGCTACAAGTAAACTGCTTACCTTGAGAAAGGATGCTTATAATCTTCAGATTGCTTCTGATTATCTTACAGAACAGATGCGTTGTTTTGTTGTTTCGGGAAAGAAACTCTATCTGGATAATTATTTTAAAGAAGCATTTGAGACCAAAAGACGAGAGAACTCTTGAGGATATAAAACAGTATCATGATAATGCAAATTCATACAAAGAGCTTAAAGAAGCGATGAATGAATCTGTGAAATTGATGGATGTTGAGTATTATGCGGCAAGACTGGCAGTTGAAGGATATGGTTTTGATCTACAAGCTTATCCGGAGGCTGTAAGAAATGTCGTTCTTTCTGCTGAGGATGACGCATTATCTGAAGAGGGTAAGAAAATAAAGCGTGTGAGTTAATGTTCAATGATGAATATCTGAATTCCAAGAATAATATTTCCTCAGATATGGATGCCAGTCTGGCTAATCTTGAATCGGAAATTGATAAAGAACAGAATGAGATGGCGGATAAGCTCCACGGTCAGGTATTTATAGAACATTTATTAACAGTGTTGCTTATATTTATAGTTCTTGGAATCGTAATAGTAACATCAGTTCTTGTATTTCGACCGCTTAATAAGTGTGTGGCACTTATGCGTAAAGAAGAGGAAATACCGGTAAATGGCGCTTATGAGATAAGATTTCTGGCAAAGAATTATAACCTGATGTATTATACCAATATCGAAAGTAAGAAGAAGCTGGGTCATGAAGCTACTCATGATAAGCTGACAGGTCTTTATAACAGGAGAGGTTATGAGTTTCTTCTGCAGAATGTAGATATGGAAACTTCCACACTTCTGATCATTGATCTGGATGAATTCAAATCGATAAATGATACACATGGACATGATGTAGGAGATGAGGTATTAAAGAAGGCGGCAAAAACTATAATCAACAGCTTTCGTTCTCAGGATTATATATGTCGTATAGGCGGAGATGAGTTTGCGGTTATAATGATAAGGTCCGACTCTAGCATGAAGGATCTCATAGCCAGAAAGATAAATATGATAAATGAGAAGTTATCCGTTTCCGATGAAAATGATAATCCTCCTGTTTCGTGCAGCGTTGGAGTTGCCTTTGGAAGGATAGGTCTTAATGTAAGCGATATGTTTAAGAGAGCGGATACAGCTCTTTATGAAACAAAGAAAAATGGCAGATGCGGCGTTACATTTTTTGGTAACGAGAAAAGTGCCTGAAAATCAGCAAATAAATAAAAAAGTGATTGACACATCATAGGTTAAGGAGTATTATTAACTTCTGTGCGACCTATGGTGTTTTTATATCAGGGAAACACAGTCAGAAACAAATGGAGTCGAAATAGGTGGAGTACACCAGAGTAGACTACTCTGTCAAAATAGTTTGGCAGACGAAGGGAACAGTCGTGAGGCTGTCCGCAAGAAAAAGGAGGAAACAAAAGATGAAGAGCTACATGGCTACAGCATCTACCATTGAAAGAAAATGGTACATCGTTGATGCAGAAGGACAGACACTTGGACGTCTTGCATCAGAAGTTGCAAAGGTGTTAAGAGGAAAGAATAAGCCAACTTATACACCACACATTGACACAGGTGATTATGTTATCGTAGTAAACGCTGAGAAGATCAGAGTATCAGGTAACAAGCTTAATGACAAGGTTTATTATCATCATTCTGGATATGTTGGAGGACTTAAGTCCGCAACACTTAAAGAGAAGCTTGAGAAAGACCCTACATTTGTTGTAGAGCATGCTGTTAAGGGTATGCTTCCTAAGGGACCTCTTGGAAGACAGATGTACAAGAAACTTTTTGTATATGCAGGACCGGATCATAAGCATCAGGCACAGCAGCCTGAGACCTTAGAGATCAAGTACTAAGAAGGAGGGAACTTATAATGGCAAAGTCTACAAGATATTATGGAACAGGTAGAAGAAAAAGTTCTGTTGCCCGTGTATATGTTACACCGGGAACAGGTAAGATAACAGTTAACAAAAAAGATATTGATGAGTACTTTGGTCTTGAGACACTTAAGGTTATTGTAAAGCAGCCTTTCGCAGTAACAGGTACTGAAGGAAAGTTCGATGTAAATGTTAACGTTTACGGTGGTGGATTCACAGGTCAGGCTGGTGCTATAAGACATGGTATCGCAAGAGCACTTTCAGAGGCTAGTGATGATTACAGACCAATCCTTAAGAAGGCAGGATATCTTACAAGAGATCCTCGTATGAAGGAAAGAAAGAAATACGGACTCAAGGGTGCAAGAAGAGCACCACAGTTCTCAAAGAGATAAAGTATTGTTGCGAATACAGAAAAACAGAAACGGCATATGCAAGTTTACTTGCAATATGCCGTTTCTGTTTTTCTGTATTCATAAGAATCTAAGAGAATGGTCACACAACTGCTTGCGGAGCAAGCGGTAGAGCTGCGAAGCAGCGGAGTTGTGTGAACGTTCTCTTAGGTTCGCAACAATACGATTGCGGACACTCAGCGTAGCTTCGTGTTACAAAATATATTTACTTCACTTGACTAAAGTGATATACTTTATAAGCCTTCTTAATTGGAAGGTTTATATTAGAAATGAGGTAAAGTACAATGGAAATGCAGATGCAATTTATTCGCAAACTTCCTACACCACAGGAGATAAAGGAAGATTATCCTTTAACTGATGAGATAAAGAGTATCAAAGAAGCACGTGACAGGGAGATAATGGATATATTCTCAGGTAAGAGCAATAAATTCCTTATGATCATCGGTCCCTGCTCAGCTGATAATGAAGAAGCAGTAGTTGATTACATGCACAGATTAAAGGATGTTCAGCAGCAGATCGCTGATAAGATATTTATCATCCCTCGTGTTTATACAAATAAGCCCCGTACTACAGGTACAGGATATAAGGGTATGCTTCATCAGCCGGATCCCGAAGGACATGAGGATATGCTTGAGGGTATCGTAGCTATAAGAAAAATGCATACAAGAGTTGTAGCTGAAACAGGTTTTACCTGTGCAGAGGAAATGCTCTATCCGGGAAATCACAGATACCTTTCGGATCTCCTTTCTTACATAGCGGTAGGTGCGAGATCGGTAGAAGACCAGGAACACAGAATTGTTGCTTCAGGTGTAGGTATACCTGTCGGAATGAAGAATCCTCCAAGTGGAGATCTGTCTGTTATGATGAATGCAATCACTGCAGCACAGTCACCGCAGGATTTTATATACAGAGGCTGGGAAGTCAGAACTGAAGGTAATCCATATGCACACTGCATAATGAGAGGATATATAGATAATCTTGGGCATAGTAAGCCAAATTATCATTATGAAGACCTTAGAGCTGTATATGAGGAGTATCAGAAGAGGAATCTCATGCATCCGGCTATCATAGTTGATACAAATCATGCTAATTCAAACAAACAGTATCTTGAACAGATCAGAATTGCAAAGGATGTTATACACAGCCGCCATGTATCAGGAGATATAAGAGGACTTGTAAAAGGTCTTATGACTGAGAGCTATATAGAGGATGGTGCTCAGAAGATAGGAGAAGGAATATACGGAAAGTCTATTACTGATCCTTGTCTTGGATGGGAGAAGACCAAAGAATTACTTCTTGAACTTGCCGAGATCGTGTAATTAAACTGGATAAAGAATGAAATACACAGGTTTGAAGAAAAACTACATAAATGTAGAAGGTTCCTTCGGTGGGAATCAGGAATGGATGAAGGAGGCGCTGGACACCTGGAAGGGCAGAGCTATAGGTGGATATGGCTGTGGTCTTATAGGTGCTTCAGATCTTCTTATTCATATTCTCGGAAATGGTATAACCGATCGCTCTGTTTCTTCTGTGAATCCTGCGTATACATCTGCCCCAAAAGAAGAGAAAACTTATACCGCTTTAAAAAAAGATGATTATATCAGCTTTATCCGGTATATGGAAAAAAGATACTTTCATATATATCCAAAACTTGGTTTGTCGGGAATCCTTCTGGCACTGGGGCTTAATCTGTTTTTTTTCTTTAACAGAAGATCCATAAAAGAATCTTCCGGCTGCAGATACACAGCCAGGTGGGCGGTATGGCCTTCAAATATGCTGGACAGGATCAAAGAGATGCTAAGTAATGATATTCCTGTTATCATCTCTATAGGTCCCGGTTTTTTCCGAAAGAATAAGCTCAAATTCTACAAAAAAGGAGTAAATGCTTCGGGAGAAGAAACCTATAAGCAGGTAACGGAGACAAAGGATCATTACGTTACTATCACCGGAGTGATAGAAGCAAAAAGACCGGACAATAAGGATATAACACTTCTGGAGATATCCTCCTGGGGTAAAAAATATTATGTAAACTATGCTGAATATCAGCAATATGTAAGACATAATGATAATTATTATTTTAGTAACATTTTATATATTAAGAAAAAGCCCTTAAGTTAGGTGATTGTTTTACTTGCCTTTTTAAGGGTTTATTTTTTTGTTTATATTTTTAGTTGTTCGTGATAAAATTATAAAAGAGTGGGGTTACAAGGTACTCGTACATAAAATGGAGGGTTATGGATGTTTACCTGGAATTTTCAATTAATATCTAAAGCTAGGCTTGCAGATACATTTGACCAATTGAAACTGGATGTATCCAGAGGGGATATACTTATACGAATACATACGGCTTCTCATCGTCCGGATGAGGCCGTTGAACTGGCTAAGTATATAGTTAAGCTTGTGCCCGGAGCGCATATCTTCGGAACAAGTACTTCGGCTATTATAATGAACGGAAAACTGATTCCTAATCAGTGTCTTATTTCTATTACTCAGATGAGCAAGGGAAGTATCAGAACGGAACTCTTATCTACTTATAACGAAACAGGAGAAGAACCGCTGACGGCAGAAGAAGTATGTGCTGAAGTCACTAAAGCGGTTGTAGGTCCTGATACGAGATTTCTTCTTACATTTCTCACTATAAATTATCATGATGTAAGTGATTTTGTAGAACTCTGCAATGATGTTCTCCCGGGAGTTAAAATGCTGGGAGGTCTTGCTGACGGTGCAAACAGTACACTAGAAAGCCTGCCGACTAATACCTTTGTATTTAATGAAAAAGGATGGTCTGACAAGGGCATTATTGTTGCGTCCATCGGAGGCGATACTGTAGAGATATGCAGTTCACATGCTACAGGTGTGGAAGCAATCGGTGATGATATGGAGATAACGGATACATATAGGACATCAGTGCTTTCAATAGATGGAAAAGATGCTGCAAAACAGTATAGAATGGGGATAGGTGATGAGATATTCAATAAGCCTGAACTTGCCAGTCTGTTTCCTTATGTTTGTTCGGATGCACCGGAATTCCCGGTATTTTTCCATTATTTAAGATCGGTTAAAATGACAGATCTTTATCCTGAACAAGATTCCAATAATAAGGTCTTATATGATGCTCATCCTGAATATAAAAATGATGAAGAGATGGAGCTTATAAATTCTAATTTCAGTATAGCTCCCGGAAGAAAGATGAAAAGAGCCTTTATTTATGATAGAAAAATCATTCATGATAATCGTTCTATGTTCAGAAGGATGGAAACTTTTGAAAAGTCTGAAACTATCTTTGCATATTCCTGTATAGTAAGATCAATTATTTATTCTAATTGTGTAAAATGGGAATTATCCGCTTATGAGAATTCCAATATTGGCGGTTGTATAACCTATGGAGAAATCCTTAATGATGATGGATGTAACAGATTTGTAAACGGTACATTTGCCGTGGCTGCTTTAGGCGAGAATCCGTCTGTTCAGGATTATAATCCTTATACTTTCATGTATACGGACTCCCTTGCTGATGATAATGAGGAACTTCTGAGTTATCTTACATATGTGGAGAAAAATCTTGAGGAGAATAAAGATGGTGTAGCTGCCGATGCTGTTAAGTCTTTTCTCAGAGATTGTGAACATAAGCTCCTCTATACTGATAAGTATGGCATACCTAATGGAGCGGCATTAAATATCGATATGAAGCTCAGAGGTATAGACAGGGTATGTGTGATAGATGTGTCGGATACTACCAGTATGAAGAGTGTTTTCTCTGAGCAATTGATTAAACTGACATATAAAAGTTATATCTCCAAATGTGAGAAATTCTCTCAGTTACATAATTACCGTATGTATATAATAAAAGACTGGAAAGTTATTATCGGAGCTGAATCATACATGGTTTCGCTTACGCAGTTTACTCAGGATATGGAAGAGTTGCAGAAGATGCTCTTTGATAATAAAGAAGACTATATAGCTATTGTGCCATATTGTTCGGTTCTGAATAATTGTAATAATGAGAACTTTGTTAATTCATTTAATTCATCGAGAATCAGGATGTGGCAGAAAAATATGCAGTTTTATGTTTGTGATGCAACAGAGAATCAGCTTGATGAAGATGCCATACGTGAGAAGTATCATATGGTAAATGTAATCAATTATGCCATTGCCAATAACAAAGTTATCCCGCAGTATCAGGGTATATATGATAATAACAAGGGAAGTATTCATCATTATGAAGCTCTGATGAGATTAGAAGATGAAAACGGGAAGATGTATTATCCTAAGAGCTTTCTTGATGTGGCAAGGGCTTATGGTCTGCTTTATGACAGTATATCCCTTCAGATGATCAAGAAAGTATTTGAACGGTTTAAAGATTCCAGATATAACAGTGTCAGTATAAATATCGGAATAAGAGATATAAGAAATAAAGAGATGACGGATTATCTGTATGATTTTCTTTCGGTAGCAAAATATCCTGAGAATTTTATCTTTGAGCTGCTTGAGAACGAAGATATAGATGATTACAATCTCATGGTTGAGTTCGTAGACAAGATACATGAGCTTGGCGCAAAAATAGCTATAGATGATTTTGGAAGTGGATTCTCGAATCTGCAGCATATCATCAATCTTCAATCGGACATAGTCAAGATAGATGGTTCCATAATCAAGAACTGCTGTATAAATGCAGGTGCTGAGAATCTTGTGGCACTCATTTCAGCCTGGAAATCCCTTGCCAGCACCGACATTGATATAGTTGCGGAATTTGTTGAAAACGAAGATATACAGAAAAAGCTTATGTCATACGATATTGATTTTTCACAAGGATATTATTTTGCAAAACCTGTTACAGACATAAATATATAATTATCCTTGAAAAGGGTTTGTATTATGAAAGAGAGTTCAGATAAAGAAATCTTAATAGGGCTTATAGTCGGTGGTATATCTAACGAATTTTCAAAGTCTGTTATCAATGGAATCGCTAATTGCTTACCGAAAAACGGCAATATAAGGCTGGCTGTGCTTCCCGGAGAACTCATGCAGGAGAATTTTCAAGGGGAAGGCGTAACTCAGTATAATTATATGTTTAACAGCATATATAATCTTGGAAATGTATGTAAGATGGATGGACTTATAATAGCTATGGGAAGTATCGGATGGTCTCTCAGCAGGGATCAGATCAGAGAGTTTCTTGACCAATATAAAGATATTCCCAATGTCCTTATTGGTTCGGATTTTGAAGAATATACTACTGTAAATTATGATAACAGGATGGGAATAAGCGAGGCTATAGAAGTTCTGGTCGGAATATATGGTATATCCTGTATAGGAATGATCGGAGGATATATAGCCAATGTCGATTCAATCAGACGAAAAAGGATTTTCCTGGATTGCCTGATGGAAAAT
>JAFWSY010000132.1 GCA_017519155.1 Eubacterium sp. | reverse complement strand
GTTTCAAGAGCCTTCTGGTAAAGTGGTTCAATGATTCCTTCAAGTCTTCTCTCAGACTTCTCGATTACGAGGAACTTAGGTTTTGTAACAGGATGCTTATCCACAAATATAGTACAGCAGTCCTCGTATGGCTCGATACTTGTTTCAAATGTACCGATCCTCTGTGAGTACTCTACTATCTCCTGCTTATCCATTCCGATAACAGGTCTGAATACAGGAATATCAACAGCATCATCTATAACAGCCAGTGACTGCATGGTCTGGGAAGAAACCTGACCTATGGACTCTCCGGTTATAACAGCCTGGCAGTCATCTCGTTTAGCCAGATCTTCAGCCATTCTGAAGAAATATCTCTTCATAATTATCGTAAGCTGGTCATGAGGACAATTATCGTAGATAGCAAGCTGTACATCCGTAAAGTTAACTACATAAAGCTTTATAGGACCAGCATACTGAGAAACTATAGTTCCCAGCTTCTTAACCTTTTCAAGTGCTCTGGCTGAAGTATATGGAGGTGAATTAAAATAAACTGCCTCCATCTCTACACCACGCTTTGCAACCATGTATGTAGCAACAGGACTGTCTATACCACCTGACAGAAGGGACATAGCTCTTCCGTTTGTACCAACAGGAAGTCCTCCGGGACCGGGAAGTATCTTAGAATATACATAGCCCTTCTCGCCGCGAAGCTCAACCTCAACCATAATATCAGGCTTATGAACATCAACATGCAGACCCTGTGACTCATATTTTTCAAGAAGATCATGACCTATCTCACCATCAATTTCCATGGAATTCATAGGGAAGTCTTTATTAATTCTTCTTGTATGTACTTTAAAGGAAAAATCATAGCCACTATCAGCAAATGTTTCCTCAAAATGTTCTATTACCGCATCTCTTATTGATTCATATGTGAATTCCTCAGATACAGTAACCGGACAGATACCCACAACGCCGAATATCTTTGTCATTCTTTCTACGGCTTCATCCACATCATAGTCAGAAAGAGCCTCCACATATATACGTCCGAAATCACGTCTTACATCGAATTCACCAATCGGTTTAAGACGATTTCTGATACGTTTGCAGAGCATATCCTCAAAGACATATCTGTTCTTTCCCTTAGTTCCTATTTCTGCATATCTTACAAGATACATTTTCGTGTTATTCATTATCTATATCCTTAATATAATATATTATCTTCAGTTTAAATTATCCTCTGACATAATGTCTCAGCATAGGAAGCAGTTCTTTTATTACTGTAAGAGCATAATCAACTTCTTCCTCAGTGTTTTCCTCAGCAAAGCTGAAACGAAGTGTTGATTCAAGTCTTGCTTTATCGAGACCTATAGCTGTAAGCACAGCTGATTCCTTGCTTTTATTTGAAGAGCAGGCCGAACCGGAGGAAACATATATACCCTTATCCTCAAGAGCATGAAGCATTACCTCTGCCCTTACTCCTGTAAAGCTGATGCTTGCTATATGTGGAGCTCCGTTTTCGATATCTGTATTGCAGTATACATTTTCCAGTTCTGTAACGCCCTTTACAAGCTTGTCTCTGACAGCTCTTATATGCGCGGTCTTCTCATCGAAGTTGTCAAATGTCTTCTTAACAGCTGCTCCTAGACCTGCAATGGCCGGTACATTTTCCGTGCCCGAACGCATGTTCTTCTGCTGTCCACCTCCGTAAATGATAGGTCTTAAGAGAAGTCCCTTCTTAACATAGAGAAATCCGGAACCCTTGGGACCATGAATCTTGTGTCCGGAAACAGACATAAGGTCGCAGCCTATCTGCTTGGGAACAGCCGGAATCTTTCCAAAGGACTGTATGGCATCTACATGGAAATACACATTCTTATTCTTCGCTTTAACAGCTTTAGCTATCTCAGCAACCGGCATAACTGAGCCAATCTCATTATTTATATGCATACAGGATACAAGAATCGTATCATCTCTCACAGCCGCCGCAAAATCCTCTGCAGTAGCTATACCCTCTGAATTCGTGGGAACATAGGATATCTCATAGCCCTCTCTAATAAGAAACTGCATAACAGCAGATACAGAAGCATGTTCAACAGATGAAACCACTATATGCTTTCCGCTTCTTCTCTTAGCGAGCGCAGAGCCGATAATAGCCATGTTGTTGGATTCAGTACCGCCGGAGGTGAAGATTATCTCCTCGGGAAGCACCTTAAGAACAGATGCTATAACAGAAGCTGAATCAGCCACCAGATGCTCCGCATCCAGTCCCTTATTATGTAAGGACGAAGGATTTCCATAATCCTCCTTCATAGCCTTTACCACAGCTTCAATAGCCTCATCATAAGCCCTTGTAGTTGCCGAATTATCAAAATAACATTCCATTTTAATTACCTATCATCTATTTATATTCTTTAAAATGTGACACTTGAACTTTTGTTCAAACTGTCACATTTTGGTGACAGTTTTTCATCTGATAATAAACTGTCATCTTTTTTATTCATCAAGTAGGAAGCTGAGGATTGACATCACGGTCATTCCTGCAGTTTCGGTACGAAGGATTCTGTGACCAAGTGATATGATCTTGGCTCCCGCTTCCTCCAGGGATTTCACCTCTGAATCTGCAAAGCCGCCTTCGGGACCGATAAATACGGAGATTCGCTTTATCTCTCCCTTTTTCACACCTTCTGCCACTTCATTAAATACATTACGGCTGTACTGCATACCCTCTGCAGATTCATAAGGAAGAATTATTACATCCGAATCTGTTGATGCTTTAAGTACAGCTTCTTTCATGGACACGAAAGATGAAACCTCAGGGATAATACCTCTTCTTGACTGTTTAGCAGCAGATGCAGATATACCATTATATCTCTCCAGCTTTTTCTGCTGTTTCTTATCATCCAGCTTAACTATGGTTCTTTCCATCATTACGGGAATGATCTCATGAACTCCAAGCTCTACGCATTTCTGAATGATAGTCTCGAATTTGTCTCCTTTGGGAAAGCCCTGATACAGCATTATCTCAGCTGGCAGCTCGGCATTTGAATCATATATATCGATTATATCTGCCGTAACCTTCTGCTCATTCTTTGCATCGATTGAAGAGATACTGCACAGATAATCACGGGATGAGCCGTCACTTACGGTTATCTCATCACCGACACTGAGTCTGAGTACATTTGCTATATGATTTACATCCGGACCGGTTATTTCTACAAACTTATCCGATGAGCTTATATCAGATACAAAAAATCTATGCATTTCTTTCCTCTTATATCATATCTATAAAACAGCGGCAAGCGCAAACCACTCATTTTCCTGTTCACAATCGATTAAAGTGAAGCCATTATTCATTAGAGCTATCTTTACATCCTCAATTCTGCTTTCACTTATACCGGATGCAATGAAAACGCCGCCATCTTCTATATAATCCTTTATAACAGACGATAACGGGATTATAACATCAGCAAGAATATTTGCAACCACTATATCATATTTTCTTTTAGGAACACTGTCAGTGGTACCATTTTCTATATCAACCATTCTGGCAGCTTCCTCTGCACTAAGTACGGAGGAAATGCCTGAGCCAAGGCTGGCTTTTTCTATTTTTTCTTTTACGGATTCTGCATTATCATCAGTATCAGAATCACTGATATAGTTTTCAGCTATCATATTTCCGGCAAGAAGATTTCCGCAGCTGAAAAGCAGCTTGTCCTCACCTATGCCATTGGTCTCGGCATTTATCTTACTTGCCTCAACCGCCTGAGGATCTATATCAAGTCCATGCACATAGGATGCTCCCAGAAGCACAGATGCTATTGAAAGTATACCGCTTCCACAGCCAACATCCATGAGCGACAGATCCTTTTTGATTATTCCCATATCGTTAATGTGCTTCTTAATAAGACCAAGGCAGAGCCTTGTGGTTTCATGAGTTCCTGTACCAAAAGCCATGACCGATTTAATCTTGATAACTTTGTCTTCAGGCTTTATATCAAAATCCGCTTCAACCGGAATATCCTGCTGACCATTTTCATCCTCATACACAGGCATGATTACAAGATTCCCATAAAGCCTCTGAGGCTTAAAGAAATTCTTGAAATTATCATTCCAGGTGGAATCATCGCTTGTTTCGCTCATGTCTATATCACATGAACCAACAGGAATGAATTCACTGAGTCTTCTAAGCTCACCTCTTATACTTTCTGCAAGCTGATCGATCATGGTATCTGTATAAGAACTGTCGATGAAAAATGATACAACAGCACTGTCATCTACCGCATCAGGCATAAGAGGGATGTCAACGTACATTTCCCTTATCTCATCCTCAGAAAGAGGCTGATTATCTTCTATTGCTATTCCCTCTATTCCCTGCTCTGAGAGAAATTCAGATAAAAGGTCAACAGCATGTATAGTTGTAGTAACACTAATTTTTTTCCAAATCATATCAATCACCCATATCCTTTTTCAAAAAGATGACAGTTTTTCACCTGATGAAAAAGTGTCACCTTTTTACAAAAGTAAGGGCGAGCTCTGCTCGCCCTCAAAGAAAGATTATAGTATCATGAAGTATTTGACTACTTCCTGAATTTCTTTTTCTTATGTCCGCCAAATGAGAAATCACCGGCAGAATCTGTTGATGATCTTGTATTAACTGCAGGACCTGATGCATTCTCATACTGATTAAGAATTATCTTCTGCTCATCAGTAAGATTCTCAGGAACCTGAACTACAAGTGTTACAAAATGATCACCTCTTACGGTCTTGTTCTTAAGAGTAGGAACTCCCTTGCCTTTAAGCTTAACCTTGGTATTTGTCTGTGTACCCGGAGCTATATCATAGCTGTAAGGACCATCTATTGTATTAAGGCTAACCTTTCCGCCAAGTGCAGCCTGTGTAAATGATATTGGCTCTGATGAGTAAATATCATATCCCTGTCTCTGGAAAACAGGATGCTTATCAACAAGAATTGTTACAAGAAGATCTCCTCTTTCACCGCCGTTGATACCGGGCTCACCCATCTCACGAAGTCTGATGGACTGACCGTTATCAATACCTGCAGGAACCTTTATCTGTATCTTCTTCTTACTCTTAACGTAACCGGAACCGGCACAGTTAGAACATTTATACTTTATAATCTTACCACTACCGGTACAGTCAGGACATGTCTGAACTGTTCTAGCCATACCGAAAAGTGACTGCTGTGTGTATACAACCTGACCTTTACCACCACACTTCTGACATGTATCAGGTGGGTGTCCAGGCTGAGCACCGCTTCCCTTACATACAGGACATTCATCCTTAAGAGGAAGCTCTATCTCTGTCTGGGTACCAAATATTGCTTCTTCAAATGTAACACGAACTGTTGTTCTTATATCAGCTCCCTTGATAGGACCGTTGGACTGTCTCGTACGAGAACCGCCACCGAACATATCTCCGAAGATATCACCGAAGATATCGCCCATATCAGCGAAGTCAAAACCAAATCCATCACCGCCGACGCCATTCTGGTCAAATGCAGCAAATCCGAACTGATCATATTTTCTTCTGTTTTCAGGATCTGACAGAATAGCATATGCTTCAGATGCTTCTTTAAACTTAGCCTCAGCTTCTTTATCTCCGGGATTTGCATCCGGGTGATATTTCTTGGCAAGGACTCTGTAAGCCTTTTTCAGTTCATTATCTGTGGCATTCTTGGAAACACCAAGTACCTCATATAAATCTCTTTTTTCATCTGCCATAATATTTCACCCTCTGATTAAATCTCCTTGAAATCAGCGTCAACAACGTCATCATCACCATAGTTAGGTGTACCAGCTCCTGTTCCGGCATTAGCTCCAGGACCATTCTGCTCATAAAGCTTCTCAAAGAGCTGCTGAGCTGATGTCATAAGAGTCTCTCTACCCGCCTTAAGCTTTTCAATATCATAATCAGTAAGATTATCAATATCTGTTCCTTCAATTATTGTCTTGAGTGAAGCAAGATCATCCTCAACCTGCTTCTTCTCATCACCATTAAGCTTATCTCCAACTTCCTGAAGAGCCTTCTCTGTCTGGAATACGATAGCGTCAGCATCGTTACGGATTTCAACGCCTTCCTTACGCTTCTTATCAGCTTCCTCATATTCCTTAGCTTCCTTCATAGCTCTCTCGATATCATCATCTGAAAGTGATGTTCCGGAAGTAATTGTGATATGCTGCTCACGACCTGTACCAAGGTCCTTAGCTGATACGTTAACGATACCGTTAGCATCGATATCGAATGATACTTCGATCTGAGGAACACCTCTACGTGCCGGTGCGATACCATCAAGTCTGAATCTACCAAGTGACTTGTTGTCCTTAGCGAACTCTCTTTCACCCTGAACTATGTTGATATCAACTGCATCCTGGTTATCCTGAGCTGTTGAGAATATCTGGCTCTTATGTGTAGGAATAGTTGTATTTCTCTCAATAAGGTGTGTAGCGATACCACCCATTGTCTCGATAGAAAGTGTAAGTGGTGTTACATCAAGAAGAAGGATGTCTCCGGCACCTGCATCACCTGCAAGCTTACCACCCTGGATACATGCTCCGATAGCAACACACTCATCTGGGTTGATACCCTGGAATGGATCCTTACCTGTTATATGCTTAACTGCATCCTTAACAGCTATTATACGAGTAGAACCACCAACAAGGAGAACCTTATCGATCTCATCTGCTCCAAGACCAGCATCCTCAAGAGCCTGTGTAACAGGACCACGAGTAGCCTCTACAAGGTCAGCTGTAAGTTCATCAAACTTAGCTCTTGTAAGATCCATATCAAAATGCTTAGGTCCATCAGCTGTAGCTGTAATGAATGGAAGGTTAATATTTGTAACTGTCTGTGATGAAAGCTCTTTCTTAGCCTTCTCTGCAGCTTCTTTAAGTCTCTGCATAGCCATCTTATCGCCTGACAGATCAACGCCTTCCTTCTTCTGGAACTCATCAAGCATGTACTGTGTTATCTTATTATCGAAGTCATCACCACCGAGCTTG
>JAFWSY010000131.1 GCA_017519155.1 Eubacterium sp. | reverse complement strand
TATTGTAAAGTGCAGCCTGCTTCTCATCGTTGATAAGAATCATTATGATATCTGCAAGTTTTGCAGCCTCAGCAGCTGTATAAACCTTGAAGCCCTGCTCCTCAGCTCTCTTCCATGACTTGCTGCCTTCATATAATCCGATAATTACATGAGCACCTGACTCTTTAAGGTTAAGTGCGTGAGCATGTCCCTGGCTACCATAACCAACTATTGCAATTGTCTTTCCATCAAGAAGAGATAAATTACAATCTTTTTCATAAAAAATCTTTAAATCTGACATTTTTAATGCCTCCCTTTAATATATAAATAAATTTATTTATTATCTGTTTTATCATCATACAAGCCTCTTGTAAGACCGGTTATACCTGTTCTTACCAGTTCCTGAATCTCAAATCCATCCAGAAGATTAATAAATGCATGTATCTTGCTTGTATTACCTGTGATTTCAACCATAAGTGAATCAGGAGAAACATCAACTATATTTGCTCTGTATACATTTGCAACGCTGATGATCTGCTGTCTCTCTTCAGGACTTGCCTTAACCTTGATAAGAACAAGTTCTCTGCATACGGACTCTCCGTCCTTCAGCTCTGTGATCTGAACCACATCCTCCAGCTTATTTAGCTGATTCTTAATCTGAGAAAGAATCTTGTCATCTCCCGTAACAACAACAGTCATTCTGGAATACTTAGGATCCTGGGTCACACCGACAGTAAGACTGTCAATATTATAACCTCTTCGGCTAAACATTCCGGATACTCTGCTCAAAACACCAGATGTATTATCTACAAGAAGTGAAAGTACTTTTGTTCTCATGTTGTCACATCCTTTCCGCTTTGTATTAAACCTACCCGTTAATTTTAGTTTTTCTATTCTTTAATGTCAAGCGCTTTTAACCCACATATGACATTTCTCATAAGTTTTCTGAAAAACACCCCAGTCTTATCTGCCGTTATCTGGACTTCCTCATGGGAAAGCTTTTCTGCGCTCATACCTGCAGCAAGATTAGTAATACAGGATACGCCGCACACTCTCACACCCATGGCATGAGCGAAGGCCGCCTCAACAGTTGTACTCATTCCAACTGCATCAGCTCCCAGGCTTCTGTAGGCTCTTATTTCTGCAGGAGTCTCATAACACGGCCCTGTAGTCTGAAGATAAACTCCTTCCTTCAGCTTTCTACCCAGTGCCTCGGCCTCTATACGAATAAGCTCTGACAGTTCTCTGTCATAGGTATAAGTCATATCATGAAAACGGTTTCCTGTCTGAGGAGTAAGATCCACACCGATAAGAGGTGATGGAACAAAGGACGTTATGTGGTCCTTTATTATCATAAGATCTCCGGGAGCAAAGGATTCGTTAATTCCTCCGGCTGCATTTGTGAGAATCAGCTTATCCACTCCAAGCTCTTTTATCATATATTCGATAGGAGTGATAACCTGCTTCATGCTGTAGCCTTCATAGTAATGAATTCTACCCTGCATAGCCACAATCCTTACACCATCAAGTGTACCAATGACAAAACGTCCCTTATGACCTTCAACAGTAGACTTCAGCGAAGGATCTATATCCGAATACTCTATGATCTTTTCTACTTCTATTTCGTCCGCCAGCTGCCCCAGCCCGGAACCAAGTACTATCCCAGTCATATTACACCCCCATAAATCTTTTGCTTAAACCTAACCGGTATATCTATTAATAAACAATAACCGGCATACCCTCTTCAACCTCATAGAACAGTTCTTCCGCATTATAATAAGGCATATTTACACAGCCGTGAGATCCACCCCAAACATATATGTCTCCTCCGAAACTGCCTCTCCAGGTAGCATCATGGAAACCTATACCACCGTTAAATGGCATCCAGTAAGTAACCTTGCTTTCGTAATCCTCACCCTTAAGAACTGCAGGTGAAGCCTTATAATCTACATCATATATTCCGGGAGGTGTTCCATGTCCTTGATTGATACAGCCTGTAACTACGTCAGAGGAAAGAACAAGATTATGATTCTTGTATAGATACATCATCTGATTATCCAGATCAACTTCTGCATAAAAGCCGCCTATATCATCGCATTTTTTATCATATGTAAAGCCTGAATGAATGAACTCAGGTACACGTTTGGCATCTCTCATATGCATCAGGTCGGCAAATAGCGCTGTTGCCTCAGCCTCCTGATCCAGCTCCCAGCCATAATCAGAATTAGTGATTGTAATATAATTATGATTATGAGTCTTGAACTTACGCTGTTTTGTATAGGTGTCGTGCAGATTTGCAAAATTCATAAGCATGGTCACTACACTGTTCATATTGACAGCAGCATCGTAATTTTCTGATATAGTAATGGTTCCGAACAACTCCTGAGGAGTAAAGGAAATATCCGTATCTGCATAGGTATATGTAATATCCAGTGAAGCTATCTTGTTACAATAATCAACACATCTCTGAACTTTTGGTGAATCAACAGTATAGACTGATATCTTATAGAAGCCTTCAGCATCTACGTCTATTTCTTTTGTTTCATCCATAACAGCTTTTTCCACTGTCTCGATGACAGCGTCTGTATCCTCAATTACAGTTCCCGAATCCTGAGGTATGGCAGAAACTGTACCATCTTCTGCCTGCTCAATGGTAGGATTCTTAGGCTTTCTCATATTCTTTTCCTGCATGGAGTCAAGACCTTCCATAAATGCAACAACCTTGGAATGATCATAAGATATCTTCTTCTCTATCTTATACTCCGAAGCAAAAAAACTCATGGGCCAGAGAAATGGATTCTGATCATTCTTAATCTTCTCAAGATCTTCCCTGAAGCTGTACTTAAGATCTATATCATGACCGGACATAGTATTGGTATCTTCTCTGAATTTAATTGTTAAAGAATAATCGTTGGGATTTTCGTATAGCAGAGAATCTGCATAATCGATATCTTTGGCACCGACATAGTGTCCGTTTATTTTGGTGCCCGGAGCATAATATTTATAAGATACAATAACACCGTATTCGTATATAAGAGCAGCCAGTCCGATAATACTTAAGACTGTAATTAGAATCACTCTTTTAACCCTGTTGTCCCACATTTTTTTATAAATCCTTCTTTTATCACATTTAACCCGGACTATGAAAATCTGATAACCACAATCTCGGGAATATTGTTAAATCTTAATTTTATTGAATGCTGTCCTATGCCGTTAGTTACAAGCATAGTCGAGCCGCCTTTTGTATATCTTCCGTAATCATATTTCGGAAACATACAAAGACGAGGAGATATCACTCCGCCAAAAAACGGAAGCCTGACTATTCCGCCATGAAAATGTCCCGACAAAATAAGCTCAGCCCCCCAGCCACTGTAGCCTTCAAAAAAATCAGGCGCATGACCCATAAGAATCACATATTTATCTTCGGGCTTTTCACCTACATAGCCTTTTATTTCTTCAGGTGTAAGTTCGGGATATTTTATACGGCCATACTTTTCAATAGGAATATCAAGACCATATATATACACATCATCTGTAAGAGGTATCCCTTTGTTTGCCAGGATCTCTATACTTTTATCAAGACGCTTCAGATATTTCTTCCATTTGGCTCCAACCTGATGATAATCCTCGGCAAGTCTTCTCTCATGATTTCCATAGGCATAGTATAACTTGTATTTCTTTGCCAGTCCATTAAGAAATTCAAGAGATGGATGTTTTTCAGCCGGATCCTCATTGGAATTGACCATATCCCCACCTGCAAGTATACACATAGGATTTACACTGTCAATCATTTCCGTAAGTCTGTCATTCAGTTTTCCACCTTCAGCCTCATGATAATCCGACAGAAAAACTATGCTTCTGCCTTTAAGTGAGTCAGGCACATCACTGTTAACAGTATATTCGGTTATCTTCACAGTGTTCAGCTCACGTCTGGATTCCAGTATCAAACCGGCCAGAAGCAGCAATATGATCACAATTATAACAATTACATAAATCATTTATGTAGTTACCTCTATACCTGCTTCCTCTTCAGCCTGTCGTCTGAAATCTTCTATCTTGTCAGGAGATATATCAGGAAGCTCGTCCATGGATGATATACCAAAGCTTCTCAGAAAATCATCTGTCGTTCCGAACAGAATCGGATGTCCCGGTGCATCGAGTCTTCCTACTTCAGTAACGAGATTATACTCTATAAGTCTGTTTACTGCATGACTGCAGGATACGCCTCTTATCTTCTCTATCTCAGCTCTTGTTACAGGCTGCTTATAAGCTATTATTGAGAGAGTCTCAAGAAGTACATCGGTAAGAACATGCTTCTTGGGCATATTTACGATCTTGGCAAGAATATCATAATATTCATTCTTTGTGCAGAGCTGATACTTATTATCCAGCTCTATAAGTCTTATGCCACGATCTTCCTTATCGTATTCTTCCTTCATCTCTTCGATGATTTTCTTCAGTTCCTTTTTTGAAAACTGGTTATCCTCATCGGAAAGCGCCTCTAAGAGTTTACTTTCTTCAAGGGCACTACCTATTGCAAAAAGCACAGCCTCTATACTGGCTTTGATGTTTACGTCGCTCATTTTTATATATTACTCCAGTGAATCAATTATTATGTCTCCAAACATTTCCTCCTGCCTTATCAAAAGCACCCCTGTCTTCATAAGCTCAAGTATGGCAAGGAAAGAAACTATCAGATTAATCTTTCCTCTTCTGCTTCCCAGAAGAGTCCTGAAATTAATACTCTTCAGACCCTTTATCTCATTTCTTATCTCAACCATCTTATCCTCGAGTCTGATTTCGTCTCTTGTAATAGTTCCGAATTTACTTCTTACGGGATCGACCCTGTCCACCTCTCTCTTAAGGAGCGCGTGGAATATCTTACTCATCTGCTTCATGGTTATATCACTGAGCAGCTCCTTTGGATCGACCTCCTCTTTAACTTCCTTAACTTCCTTCGGAATAGTTTCTTTTTTGAAAAATGCGTTGGATGCATCTATAGACATATCCTTAAGCTCCGCAGATGCATATTTATACATTTTATATTCAATAAGACTTTTAACAAGTTCTGCTCTCGGATCATCTTCCTCTTCCGTCTCTTCCTCTTCCTTTGGAAGAAGCATCTTGGATTTGATGGAAATAAGAGTTGCTGCCATAACCAGGAACTCACTCATTACATCCATATTTTCCTCTTCCATGGAATCAAGATATTCGAGATACTGTCTTGTTATCTCAACGATAGGTATATCAAAGATATTAAATTTATTCTTTTCTATAAGATGAAGAAGGAGATCAAGGGGTCCTTCAAATACATCCAGCTTAACATCTATCTTGTTCATTACTGTCTCCAGGAAAGCGTCGATGCCTCTTTCTTTCTGTCTCTGGTAAGCAGATCATGCATCGCATCCTTTGCAGAGTAATCCTCAAAGAGAATCTTGTTTACGCTTTCTACTATAGGCATCTCTATATCATATTCATGGGAAAGAGCAAGTGCTGCCTTAGCGGAATAAACTCCTTCCACCACCATCTTAACCATATCCATGGCCTCATGATAGGTCTTTCCCTGTCCCATGAGAAAACCTGCTTTTCTGTTACGGCTGTGCTGTGAAGCACAGGTAACTATAAGGTCTCCGGTTCCGGAGAGTCCGGAAAATGTCTCCGGCTTTCCACCCATGGCAATACCCAGAGCGCTCATCTCATGAATTCCTCTGGTTATAAGAGCTGCCTTGGTATTATCTCCGCAGCCGAGTCCGTCTGCGATACCTGCAGCAAGTGCTATTACATTTTTAAGGGCTCCTCCGAGCTCTATTCCTATCATATCGGGACTGGTATAAACTCTGAAGGTCTCTGCCATAAATGTATCCTGAACCTTCGTTGCAAGAGCCTTTGTAGGTGCACCCACAACAACCGTGGTAGGCATAAGCTTTCCAACTTCTTCAGCATGGCTCGGACCGGATAATACAGCAACCTGAGCATCAGGAATCTCTTCACTGATAACCTCAGAAAGTCTCTTAAGAGTATCCTCTTCGATTCCCTTGGCAACATTTACGATTATCTCATCCTTCTTTATATATGGAGCAGCCATATGAGCCGTACTTCTTACAAATGGAGAAGGAACAGCCATAACCACCATATCCTTATCCTGAAGTGCAGACTCTATATCTGTTGTATACTCCACAACTCCGGGAAGAATGACCCCCGGAAGCTTAGTCCTGTGCTCGGAATACTCCTTAAGCATGGATACCTCTTCCGGATCTATGGACCATACTGTCATTTCATTATTATTTCTTGCAAGAAGATTGGTAAGTGCTATACCCCAGCTTCCTGCACCAAGTACACATATCTTCATCTATACCCCCTCCTGTTTCTTAAAACGGAATTTATTCTCCTCATGATTCATAAGTCTGATTATATTTGCCTTATGCTTAAATATAGCAAGTGATGCAAACAGTACAGCAATTACAACGCTTTCAATAAATGCAGCCTTCGATGCGGGAACACTCATATCAAAGCAGAGAAGACCGTTAATTCCAAATATTATGTAAACTATAACGAATTCAACCATAAGTGATATCGAACCTACGGACATATACTTTGTTATAGCTATCATTCCAACAAATAATACCAGAAGAATAATTATCATCAGTGGCTGAAGCAGTCCCACAACAGTACCTCCGATGGTAGCAATTCCCTTACCACCCTTAAAGCCGAGATAACACGGAAATATATGACCGAGCACAGCTCCAAAGCCTACATAAAGCACATATAATAAATATGTATCAGGATACTGATTCTTGAAGATCATACGACAGATAAGGCATGGAATAAAGGATTTAAGAAAATCCCCCAGGAAAACCACAAGACCGGCCTTGAATCCCATAACACGAAGCGCATTCGTAGTACCCGAATTACCACTGCCATGCTTTCTGAGATCGACTCCTGCAAGCTTACCATAAATAACCCCTGTCTCGATCAGTCCGAAACAATAACCAATAACCAGACAAATTATTCTGACAAGTATCATTGATCCTTCGCTTTCCTTTCTCTGAGTATTATACGGATCGGCGTTCCATTAAACAGAAATGCCTCACGAAGTTTATTTTCTATATATCTTATATACGAGAAATGTGCCAGTTCCTTGCTATTGACAAATATAACAAAGGTCGGAGGTTTAACCGAAACCTGTGTTATATAGAATAGTCTGAGTCTCTTACCCTTATCACTAGGCGGTTCATTTTCGGCAACTGCCTCTGTAAGAATCTCATTAAGAACACCAGTCTGAATTCTGAGGCAGGCAAACTGTTCTACCTTGTCTATTGTATCATAAAGCTTATTTAGCCTCTGTCCTGTAAGCGCAGATACAAAGATCATCTCCGCATAAGGCATATAAGACAGCTTCTGTCTTATCTCCTTCTGCATCTTGTTCATGGTATTGGTATCCTTCTCAATAAGATCCCATTTATTTACAACGATGATCATACCCTTGCCACGCTCATGAGCTATACCTGCGATCTTGGTATCCTGCTCTGTCACACCTTCATCGGCATCGATGACAAGAACAGCTATATCGCATCTCTCAACCGCAGCAACGGTTCTGATGATACTGAATCTCTCTATCTCATCCTTGATCTTACTCTTACGTCTAAGTCCGGCAGTATCTATAAATACATACTCCCTGCCATTATGTTTTACCCTGGTATCAATGGCATCCCTGGTAGTTCCTGCTATATTTGAAACAATCAGTCTCTCGGAACCCAGCAGCCTGTTTATGATAGAAGATTTGCCTGTATTTGGCTTACCTATCACCGCTACTCTTGGGATATCCTCATCTATATCCTCCTCAGGACTATCTCCGAATTCCTCAACAACCTTTTCCAGCATATCGCCAAGCCCAAGCTTGCCTGCTGCAGATACAGGGTATGGATCACCTATTCCAAGATTATAGAATTCATATACGAATGATTCATACTTCTCGTAATTATCTACTTTATTAACCACAAGAACAACAGGTTTACCCGATTTTCTTATCATATCGGCAACCTGTATATCCGATGCTGTGACACCTGCCTTTACATCTGTAACAAAAAGTATTACATCAGATGTTTCAATAGCTATCTCAGCCTGTTCCCTCATGGAACGCATTATTATATCTTCTGCTTCAGTATCTATTCCGCCGGTATCGACGATGGTG
>JAFWSY010000130.1 GCA_017519155.1 Eubacterium sp. | reverse complement strand
CAGCGATCTTAAGAGTCTGCCGGAGGTTGATAATATCTGGTGGATAGATAACACTATGATGTATGTTGAAGGTTACAGTGCATATACATACATAGCAGAGGACTGGTCAGCTGTTCCGAATATAAATATATATGAAGGCAGGGCTCCTATATATGATAATGAGGTGGCTATCGGAGGTGTACTTGCCAGAATACTTAAGGTTGGTATAGGTGATGAGGTTTCCGTATCAAATGGAGGTACTGAGAGAAGATATATCATAACGGGACTGGAACAGGATTCCAGTCAGATGGGTAAAGATATATCCATGACTCAGGAAGGAGCCGAACATCTTGATTATGATGTTGATAAAAGTTACTACTTTATAGATGTAAAGGATCATTCTTTGGAAAACACCAAGAGCCTGGTTGAAAAGTCTGAAGATATGTTCGGAGATAAGCTGCAATCTTATGCGAATCTGGTTGAGGCTTTAAGTACCGGTGAGGATCAGGTTATACAGATAGCTGCATCTATGGCAATCATTATGGTGCTGGTATCTATGGCAGTAATAGTTCTGTCTATGAATCTTCTGGTTAAAACACTTATTATCAAGAAGCAGCAGGAGATTGGTATAAAGAAAGCTCTTGGTTTCTCCAGCGAGCAGCTGAGAATTGAACTGGTCCTGTCAATGCTTCCGCAGATAGCAATCGGAGCGACCATCGGAGCATTGATCGGAGTTGTAACTTCAAATAAAACACTTGCAGTTCTTCTTACATCGGTTGGTGTAATGAGATCAAATATGGATGTCTATCCATGGATGGGAATAGCTGCAGTAATATTTGCAGTAGTAGTATCCTTCTTCATTATCTGGATCATATCCGGAAGAATAAAGAAGATATCAGCTTACTCACTTATTACAGAATAAAAAATACTTAATAAATAAAATAATACTTAATATGTTTACATGATTTGCTGAGGGTATCCGTTGGATAAGGAATCGAAAATGTCAAAAACTGGCGTTTTTTCGAGGTATCCAATGGATACTTTTGCGTTTTTCGGCATTTTTCTATTGCATTTTTATATTAACCCCATGTAGTATTAAGCCATAGGAAGGACCCACGAAGTGGGAGGTATCCTTGGCAAAGAAAAAGCTCCTGCAAGGGAGCAGCAGGGGCTGCTCGCTGAAAGGAGCTGGATTAAAGCCAAAGGAAGGACCCACGAAGTGGGAGGTATCCTTGGCAAAGAAAAAGCTCCTGCAAGGGAGCAGCAGGGGCTGCTCGCTGAAAGGAGCTGGATTAAAGCCAAAGGAAGTCGGATTAAAGTCCAAAAGATGGGGAAGAGAGTGATAAGTCTACTAGGAGTCCAAGGAATCAATAGGAGGTTATCATCATGAGGAAGAATCCTGTAGGGGCAGTTTTGGTTTTTATCGCAACCATTGTAGTTTTTTTGGGTTTATGTCTGCCTTTTTATGAACTCAACTATCCCGGAGCAGAACTTACCGTAAGTCTTATCTGTACTGACAAAAAGATACTGATCATTGGACTTATTTGGGCAGTTTTTGCTTTTCTTACACTTTTGTTTGCTGTAATAGGTGTAAAGATCCCTGTTTTGATATTTGGTATTCTTACATCAGCGGGATTATTTATATCATATATAGCAAATAATATGATGCTTGAAGAAAAAGAAGCCTTGGGAGGGCTTGTAAAAAAAGGAATAGGATGCAATCTTTGCCTGGCAGGGGCAGTTGCAATACTTATCGCAGCCATCATCTACATGGCTACAACCAAGTCGAAGAAGAACGGGACGGCTTGATTTTAATTGAATAAATAGGTTCTACGTGCTATGCTTATAAAGTCTGGGTTAATAGAGTAAATTATTAACCTGGACTTTAATCGTTGAAGGAGTTTATTGAATAGAATATGACATTAAAGGACTTAAAGACAGGGCAGACTGCTGTTATAGAAAATGTAGGCGGCGAGGGAGCTTTAAGACAGCATTTTCTGGATATGGGGCTTATCCCCGGAGCGGAAGTGACCTTTGTTAAGCTTGCGCCCATGGGAGATCCGATTGAGTACAGGATACATGGCTACGAGCTTACTCTTCGCAAGGATGATGCTGAAAGTATAGATATAATACTTAAGGATAAGCAGTCTGAGAAAAAGCAGAAGAAACGGGGAACTTACAGGGCTCACCCAGGTCTTGGTGAGGATGGAAAGTATCATGATAAGACTCATGAGAAACCTCTTCCGGACAGTGAGGTGCTTACATTTGCCCTTGCCGGAAATCAAAACAGTGGAAAGACCACACTCTTTAATCAGCTGACGGGTTCAAATCAGCATGTAGGTAATTTTCCCGGCGTGACCGTGGACAGAAAGAGCGGTGCCATTAAGGATATTCCGAATACTGAGGTAGTAGATCTTCCGGGCATATATTCACTGTCTCCTTATACTGAAGAGGAGATAGTATCCAGACAGTATATAATCGGCGAGAAGCCGAAGGGAATAATAAATATTGTTGATGCCACCAATATCGAGAGAAATCTTTATCTTACTATGCAGCTCATCGAGCTGGATATGCCTATAGTTCTGGCGCTTAACATGATGGATGAGATGCGCGGCAACGGAGGCTCGGTAAGAATCAATGATATGGAGGAACTTCTGGGTATTCCTGTTGTTCCCATATCAGCTGCAAAGAATGAGGGGGTTGACGAGCTGATCGAGCATGCAATCCATGTTGCCAAGTATCAGGAGAGTCCCGGTAAAAAGGATTTCTGTGACGAGAGCGATCATGGAGGAGCGGTACACAGATGTGTGCATGGTATCATGCATCTTATTGAGGATCATGCCAAGCGTGCAGGTATACCTGTAAGATTTGCCGCTAACAAGGTTATCGAGGGCGATGGAAGAGTAATAGATGCCCTGGAGCTTACGCAGAATGAAAAGGAAATGGTGGAGCATATCATTCTTCAGATGGAGGAAGAAAGAGGGCTCGACAGATCGGCTGCCATGGCGGATATGAGATTTTCATTCATCAGGAAACTGGTGGATGAAACAGTCGTAAAACCCGTGGAAAGCAAGGAAAGAGAACGGAGTGAAAGGATTGATAAGATCCTTACCGGTAAATATACAGCTATTCCCGCATTTATTGGAATAGTGGCTCTGGTGGGATGGCTTACCTTCAGTGTATTAGGAGCTTTCCTACAGGAATTGCTGGAAAAGGGAATAGATTATCTGACAGCAAAAACAGATAGTCTGCTTACTGCCTGTGATGTGAATGAAGTGGTTCATTCGCTTATTATCGATGGAATATTTAAGGGAGTCGGAAGTGTGCTGAGCTTCCTTCCTATCATTATAATTTTATTTTTCTTCCTGTCACTTCTGGAGGATACCGGCTATATGGCAAGGGTGGCATTTGTTATGGATAAGCTGCTTCGCCGCATAGGCCTTTCGGGAAGAAGTATCGTGCCCATGCTTGTGGGCTTCGGATGTTCCGTTCCGGGTATCATGGCAAGCCGTACGCTTCCGTCAAAAAGAGACAGAAAGCTAACTATACTCATGATTCCATTTATGAGCTGTACTGCGAAACTGCCGGTATATGGATTCTTTATAGCGGCGTTTTTCCCTTCACACAGAGCACTTATTCTGGTAGGACTCTATGTATTTGGTGTATTAATGGGAATCGTGAGTGCATTTATCCTGAAGAAATCAGCCTTCAGGGGTGAGGCTGTTCCGTTTGTTATGGAGCTTCCGAATTATCGTATGCCGGGGCTTAAAAATGTAGCACAGCTTCTGTGGGAAAAGGCAAAGGACTTTCTCACAAGAGCATTTACGGTTATCTTTATAGCCTCCATAGTTATATGGTTCCTCAGAACCTTTGATATGCATTTTGGACTTGCGGCAAGTCCTCATGACAGCATACTTGCTATGGTTTCAGGTTTGGTCGCACCGGTCTTTCGTCCTATGGGCTTCGGTGACTGGAGAATAACCACGGCGCTCATCACCGGCTTTATGGCTAAGGAAAGTGTTGTATCTACACTTACGGTTCTTTTCGGAGAAACAAAGGTACTTACGGATATATTATCAATCGCTTCGGCATTTGCACTTCTGGTTTTCTGCCTGCTTTATACACCGTGTGTTGCGGCGATAGCGGCAGTGAGACGTGAACTTGGTTCAAAATGGGCTGTTATGATAGCGGTTATGCAATGCGTGATAGCATGGGTGATATCACTTCTTGTTTATGGGGTAATCAGTTTGGTTTTATAGATTATAGCTTTGGTTTTGGAGGGTTTAATGATAAGAGATATAGATTATCATAGAAACAGAGCAGCTTCTTATGTGGCAGGACTTACGCTTGATGAGAAGCTGAAGGTTTTATACGGAACCTTTGAAGAAAAGATGGAAATGGGTATCCCGTTTATAGATTTTTACGGAGAAGCTGCCCATGGAGTTCAGGCAAGACATGATCAGGATTTTGATTACGGAGAACCTGTATGCACCACGATTTTTCCGAATCCCATTGGAATGGCTGCATCCTTCGATAAGAAGATGATGCACAGAATCGGTGAGGTTGTGGGCACTGAGATGCGCTGTCTCCTGAATGAATTTAAGCATAACGGAGTTGTAGCACTGGCTCCTACAGTAGATATGGAGAGGGATCCCAGATGGGGAAGAAATGAAGAGGCTTACGGAGAGGACCCACATCTTACTTCCAGAATGGCCGGAGAGTATATACTTGGAATGGCCGGCGATGATGAAAAATATGTGAGATGCGGAGCTACACTGAAGCATTTTTACGCAAATAATTATGAAAATGACAGATACGCAACCGATAGCAGGATGCCGGAGGATCTTAAGGAAGTTTATTATCTGAGGGTATTTAAAGAGGTTATTGATTATGCTCATCCTGTGTCGGTTATGACCTCATATAACAGAATAAACGGAGTTACTGCGGCTTTTAATCCGGAGGTTAAGAGTCTTTTGAGAGAGTGGGGCGTTCCGTTTATTGTTTCAGATGCCTTCAGTCTGGAACGAGCAATAAACGGACATCATACCTCTGAAAGTGCAGAGGATTCCATAAAAAAAGCTTTTGAGGCAACCGTGGATGGTTTTATGGAGGCTGTGGAATTTGAAAAGCCTGCTATGGAAAATTCACTCAAGACGGGAATGATTAAGGAAGAGGATCTGGATAGGGCGCTTACCAACAAATTCACTGTTTACTCACTGCTGGGACTAATGAAGGAAGATCTGGAAAGTGATGGCAGTTCGAAGGCATTTCCCAAAAGCAGATATAACATGTCGGGGGTAGATACTTTCGAGTCAAGAGAGCTTGCCCGTGAGGCGGGAGTGAAATCGACTGTACTTCTTAAAAATGACGGCATACTTCCGCTTAAGGAAAGTGATAAGGTGTATATGTTCGGACCTTTTGTCGACAGGAATCCGGTGGATTGGTACAGTGGTATCTCAAGTAACAGCGTAACTCTTAAGCAGGGAATCGGGGCCAGTTGTGAGACGCTCTATCCTTATGTGAGGATAAAGCTTGAAGATGATAAGTATGCCGGACTGAAGGAGGATGTTCTGACTCCGGTGGTTAGAGAAGAGGCCGAGCTCTTCAGAATCATGCTTTGGGATGAATCCAGAATCACTCTTAGTGCTGTAAAAAACGGAAAGCTTCTTTCCTCTATTCCGCTTGATACTCATGAAGTCACTTACTTCAGAAAAGAGGGAGAGTATAAGCTGTATGCAAAGGCTGAAGATGCCTTCAGCTGGTTTGCAAATGAGGCTTTTCAATTTATAGATGCCAATGGTGATATCATCAGCTTCACAGAGGAGAATGCACTTGATTTCTGGAAAACTCCGGAGATAAGAGGAATAAAGAATTTTGATGGCACGCTTCAGTGCACCTTTGAAACCGTGAAGGATGTAAATGAGCTGTTTACAGAGGCTGCCAACAGGGAGGCGTTGGATGAAAATACTTATATCCTGGCATGTTTTGGTCTTCATCCGATCATAAACTGCAAGGAGGAAAGGGACAGGGATAATATTATCCTCCCACCTTTTGAGAAAGCAGTATTAAAGGAACTGAGAAAGAGATACAGGAATATAAATCTGGTGCTTACGGCAAATGCGCCGCTGGATGTCACTGAAGAGGATAATGCTTCGGAGATTCGAAGTATTCTCTGGTCTGCCTTCGGTAGTGAAGAGCTGGGGAACGCATTTTCGGATATAGTGTTCGGAAGAAAAAGTCCGGCAGGAAGACTGCCTCAGACCTGGTACAGAGATTCACAGCTTCCTGATATAGAAGATTATGATATTAGAAAAAATGGCATGACCTATCTCTATATGAGAGAGGAACCATTATACAGATTCGGATACGGACTGAGTTATTCGAATTTTGAGACGGAGATGATTTCCGAGGATGGTTTTAAGGTCAGAGTACGAAATGTCGGAGAATATATATCCGATTATGTGCTTCAGATTTATCAGTCCCCTGAGGGTGAAAACTTCCTATATGGACAGGATCGTTATCGCGAGGATGTGCTTGGAAGAGAAATCCCGGTGGAAAGCAGACTGGTGGCCTTTGAAAGGGTGCCGGATGTAAAGCCGGGGGAAGAAGTGATAGTGACTTTAAGGTAAAAGCAGTACGTCAATATATGACAAAAAATGGGTTTTTTTATGCGGACATCATTGATATAATGAGAGTATAATTATTATTACGAAACGGACAGATTCGTAAATAATTAAAACACCTTATGAGGAGGTATAAGATAATATGGCATGTTTTTTAGTATCCGCAGCTGAAGCAGTAGTCGTAACTGCAGTTGAAAAAATTGAAGAGAAGAAGGAACAGTCTGCTCCTGAGAAAGAGGAAGCAGCTGTAGCAAAAATTCCGCTCAGCAGGAAGCTTAAGTGGCTCACCTATATGCTCTGGGGAGGAAGTTTTCTTCTTATGTTTGAACATGTATGGCATGGAGAGGTAGTTCCATGGTTCCCGTTTCTTACTGCTATGTCAGATCCGGAAGAAACCATGACGATGCTTCACGAAATGGCTACGGTTGGTGTATCCATGGCAGTTCTTGTAACTGTAGTGTGGCTTGGAATCTGCGTTACTGCTGATATCATTGTTAAGAGAACAGATAAAGCAGAGGCATAATCGGAGAAGCATTAATGATGGTTTAAGAAGGATATAAGGGGAGTAAGATATGACATTATTAATAACTTTATTTGCGGCTATTATAGTAACTGTAAAGTGGTATAACCGCAAGGATGATGATATGAGACTCGGAATACTTATATTCATGTACTGGGGAGCATCACTTATGTGGATGATCGATGCGGTATTTGAATACGCTGAGCTTAAAGAAGAATTCTTTGCACCGGCGCCGGCAGATATGCTGAACGATGCATTTTTGGGAGTAGCAGTAGTTGCACTTGGCCTTGTTGTCTGGCTTGTAAAACTGCTTATCACCGATCCTAAGGGAGTTATCAAAAAATCCCTTGTAAATAAATAAAAATAAAAAAGGTGACAGTTTTTCACCTGATGAAAAATTGTCACCTTTTGAGGAATAACACATGATGAAGAGAAGAATCGTAAAGCAGATAGGCATTATGCTTGTAGTTGCTTTTTTTATAGCGTCATTTGCATCTGGCTCAAATATTGAGGCGGCTGGGGTGGATGCTTCTACTGAAGCTACAAGTGAGGTTTCAACAGAGGCTGCTACAGAGTCGACAACAGAGACAACCACAGCAGCTAAAAAGAAAAAGGATGAAACTATAGCTATAACCATTAGTGCGGCAGGAGACTGTACTTTGGGAATTGATTCCAGATATAATTCTGCATTTAATGATTATTACGACGCAAATAATGCTGCTTATTTCTTTAAGAAGGTTAAGCCTGTTTTTGAGAAGGATGATATTACCATAGTCAACTTCGAGGGAACATTGACAGAGTCAACTGACAGACAGGATAAGACATTTACCTTTAAGGGACCTGCAAAGTATGCGAAGATATTGAAGAAGGGCTCTGTAGAGGTTGTTACACTTGCTAATAACCATTCCTATGATTTCGGATATCAGGGCTTTGAGGATACAAAGAGCACCTTAAAGAAAAATAAGATCAAATACTGCTATAAATCAACTATAGCATATAAGACAGTTAAAGGTGTTAAGGTAGCATTTATCGGATTCAGTCAGCTGGATGGTGATGGTGAAGCTGAGGTCAAGGCTGCCATCAAGAAGGCTAAAAAGAAGAAGGCAAAGATAATCATCTGTAACTTCCATTGGGGAATTGAGAGAGATTATTATCCTATGCAGGAGCAAAAAGATCTCGGCAGATATGCCATAAGACAAGGGGCAGATCTGGTAATAGGACATCATCCTCATGTTATTCAGGGTATTGAAAAATATAAGGGAAGATACATAGTCTACAGTCTTGGTAATTTCTGTTTCGGTGGAAATATGGATCCTGAAGATAAGGATACTATGATATTCCAGCAGACATTTTATATAAAGAAGGGCAAGCTTCAGAAGAAAAATGATGCAAAGATCATTCCATGTTCTCTGTCGGGAGTGTCTTATACAAATGACTTCCAGCCGAGAATTCTGAAGGGTAAGGAGAAGAAAGCTCTACTTTCCAGAATGAGAGATTTCAGTTCAGGAATGAACGTAAAAATCAAGAGTTCGGGTAAGCTAAAATAAAAAAAGATGACAGTTGAATCAGGTTCAAACTGTCACCATGTGACAGTTATACTTTTGTTCGAAGTGTCACCAGATATAAAGGGGGAATAGAAATGGCTGAAATAAGTAGTTACAAATGCAGAGACTGCGGAGGAACTCTTCAGTTCAGCTCTCGTAAGCAGAAGCTTGTATGCTCAAGCTGCGGGGCAGAGTATGATGTAAGTGAATTTGAGGAGGCTGCAGGCGAAGGCAGTAAGGCGTCTGACTATAAACCTAAGGAAGACCAATGGAATGTTGAGGAAGAAGGTCTCGTGGTTTATGAGTGTAAGAACTGTGGAGGAGAGGTTATCGGAGATAAGAATATGGCATCCACCAAGTGTCCATACTGTGATAATCCGATAGTTATATCCAGTAAGTTTGAAGGTTCTTTAAAACCTGATGTTGTTATTCCGTTTAAGTTAAATAAGCATGCTGCGGCAGATGCACTGAAGGAGCATATAAATAAGATAAAGCTCGCACCGGGTGCATTTAAGTCGGGAAATCACATACAGGAGCTGAAGGGAGTATATGTTCCATTCTGGTTATTTGATGCAGATGTTCATGCAAAGGCTACCTATGATGCAAAGAAGGAAAAGAAATCCCAGGATGCTTCTTACGAGTATGTGGAAACCAGTTTCTATGATGTAATGCGTGAAGGAGATATGAAGTTCAAGGATATCCCTGCTGATGCTTCCAACAAAATGGATGATAAGCTTATGGATTCCATCGAGCCATATGATCTTTCTGCTGGGGTTCCTTACAGCGCTGCTTATATGGCAGGATATCTGGCAGACAGATATGATGTGACTGCTGCTGACTGCAAGCCGCGTGCAGATAAGAGAATAGATAATACAGCTCGTGATCTTCTGAAGAAGCAGGTTAAGGATTACACCACTGTTGTAGAAAAGACACACGATGTTAAGATAAATAACAGCAAACACAGATATGCACTTCTTCCGGTATGGATTCTGAATACTGTATGGAATGGTAATAAATATACATTTGCAATGAACGGACAGACAGGTAAGCTGGTTGGAGATGTTCCCTGCAGTATGGGTAAGTTCTGGGGAATCCTTTTAGGCGCAGCCGGAGGCTTGGGACTTCTTATGTTCCTGCTGGCACATGCCATCGGAGTTACAGGTGCAGGAATGGGCTTTATGATATTTATAGGTGTACTTATAGGTGTGATCATCGCGCTTACCATGAAGGGTAAGACAACAAGCGTTCATACCGGTACTCAGGCACTTGACTTTGTAGTGCCAGGAAGCTTCAGAGTTACAAATCAGTATGATAACTTCCTGAAGAAAGAAACAACCAAGAAAGCAAAGAATAAATAACAGTTTATATAAAAAGATGACAATTTATCACCTGATGAAAAATTGTCATCTTTTTTTTGTTCTTGACAAGATAACAGTGTTATGCATATAATTAGATGCTTCTAACATAACAGTGTTATCTGTTGCGACACATTTTTTATTGTGTCAAAAAATTGTTCATGACTTGAAGTTTGTCTAATTACATTTGAAATAAAAAGGACTATTTTAGTTTCAGCAAAAAGGTACTAATGTATCGGATATTATTCTAAAGAGGAGGACGAAAATGGATATATTCGGAAAAGCGGTAGTTAAGTCCAGAATACTTATTCTCATAATTGCTGTGATTTTGCTTATTCCATCAATTTTAGGATATATAAAAACGAGAACGAATTATGACATTCTGACTTATCTGCCAAAGGATATCGAAACAATGAAGGGACAAAACATCCTGGCAGAGGATTTCGGAACCGGTGCATTTTCCATGATAGTGGTTGAAGGAATGGAGGATAAGGATATCCGAAAGCTTGCTGACAAGATTGAAGAAGTAGACCATGTAAAGAGAGTACTCTGGTGTGGTTCTTTTATGGATGAATCAGTTCCGAAGGAACTTCTTCCGGATGACCTGAAGGACAGCCTGATCAGTGGTGATTCGCAGCTCATGATAGTGTTCTTTGATACGACACTTTCTGCAGATGAGACGCTATTTGGTATAGAGAAGATAAGGGCTATCACAGACAGGCAGATATTTATAAGCGGTATGTCCGCAGTTGTAATTGATACTAAAAACCTAAGCGACAGAGAGATTCCCGCATATGTAATTATTGCGGTTGCACTCAGTCTTATAGTGCTTATGCTGACTATGGATTCCTACCTGATACCGATATTTTTCCTTATAAGTATAGGGATGGCAATTATCTACAACATGGGCTCGAATGTAATGAGAGGTGAGATATCCTATGTTACAAAGGCTTTGGCGGCGGTACTTCAGCTTGCGGTAACCATGGATTATTCCATCTTCCTGTGGCACAGCTATAAGAATGAAAAGCTGCAGTATCCGGATGACAATATGAGGGCCATGGCAAATGCAATCAACAGTACACTTGTTTCAGTCCTTGGAAGTTCCATTACTACAGTGGCCGGCTTCGTAGCGCTTATGTTCATGAGTTTTACACTTGGGTTTGATATGGGAATCGTAATGGCAAAGGGAGTTCTTATCGGAGTAGCCTGCTGCGTAACTATTCTTCCTTCAATGATTCTTGTATGTGATAAGGCTATAACAAAGACAACCCACAAACCGGTTGTTCCTGATTTTTCAAAGATCAGTAAATATATCGTAAAGCATTATTATATAGCACTGCTCCTGTTTGCCGTGCTTATAGTTCCGGCTTTCTATGGACAGCGTCACAATAAGGTTTATTACAATCTTGATTCATCCCTTCCGGAGGATCTGGCTAGTATTCAGGCAAATGAAAAACTTGAGGAAACATTTGATATGAACTCTACTCACATGATTCTTCTGGATTCAAAGCTTGAGGATGTCAAGGTAAGAGAACTTACAGAAGAAATAAATAAGGTGGACGGAGTAAAGGCAACCCTGGGTATCAATTCACTGGTTGGTGCTGGATTCCCGAAGGAAATGATTCCACAGCACATACTTGATCTGGTGGATGATGGTGAATATCAGCTGATATTTATCATGTCGGAATACAGAGTGGCAACGGATGAGGTTAACCGCCAGTGCGATACCATAAATGCAATACTGGATAAATACGATACAAAGGGAATGCTTATTGGTGAGGCTCCATGTACACAGGATCTGATAAAGGTTACCGACAGAGATTTTAAAATCGTAAACAGTGTTTCCATAGTTCTGGTAGCAATCATTATAATGGTTGTTTTCAGATCCATATCACTTCCGGTGCTTCTGGTATCGGTTATCGAATTTGCTATCTTCATTAATCTGGGAATACCGCATTATACGGGAACGGTTCTTCCGTTTATTGCATCAATCGTAATCGGAACTATACAGCTTGGTTCAACGGTTGATTATGCGATACTGATGACGAATAAATACAAGACGGCAAGAGTATCGGGAATGGACAAGATAGACGCAGTAACTTCTGCTCTGGAAGGATCAATATCATCGATTTTTGTAAGTGCACTTTCATTCTTTGCTGCGACCATCGGTGTAGGATTTTACTCAAAGATAGATATGATCAGTTCGCTATGTACACTTATGGCAAGAGGAGCTCTGATAAGTATGTTCGTCGTAGTATTTCTCCTTCCTGCGGTGCTGAGAGTATTTGACAGGTTGATTATTAGTACATCCATGGGATTCTCCCAGGTAAGGATACACAGAAGCGAGAAGAGATATTGTTAATTAACCTAGGATGAATTAGTTTTTGACGACTATCTAGGAAATGGAAAAGAGGAATGAGATATGAGAAAAAACATTTACAAAAAATATATAGCTGTTGCAGCTGCAGTCATGATGGCATTAAGTATGTCAGTCGTTACCCCGGTATATACACTGACTGATAATAGTGTAAGTGTAGTGCAGGCTGCCGAGAAGGATGAAGTAGATGATATAGATGATCTGAAGGATATTCTGGATAGCAGCCTGAATTCTAAAAAGGATGAGAAAGTCGATAAGGAAGAAACGGTATATGTTATTACAGATAATAACGGAAAAGTCGACAAGACCATAGTTGAGGAATGGCTGAAGAATCCTAAAGGCAAGGATGTCATAGAGGATAAAAGCAATCTTAAAGAAATTAAAAATGTAAAGGGTGAGGAGACATTTTCTGAAGATAAGGGAAAGCTTAAATGGAATGCCGATGGTGAGGATATATATTACCAGGGAAGTACAGATAAAGAGGTTCCTGTGGGGGTAAATGTAACTTATTATCTGGATGGAAAAGAGGTTAGAGCTAAAGAGCTGGCAAAGAAGGAAGGACATGTAAAAATAAGATATGAATATGTAAATAATATCAAGTCCGGAAATGTAAATGCTTCTATGCTTATGCTCACTGCGATGATTCTTGACCAGAGGAATTTTAAAAATATAGAAATAACAAACGGTAAGCTTATATCTGACGGTACGAGATATATAGTGATCGGATATGGTATGCCCGGGCTTGCAAAGAGTCTTGGAGTAAAGAAGGACATAGATATACCTGATTATTTCGAGATAGAAGCGGATACAACTGATTTTGAAATAGGTATGAGTATTACCGAGGCTGCACCGGAGACACTACTGGAAAATGAATTGGATATATCAGGACTGAAAGATAAAACCAATGATCTTACTGATGAGTATCAGGATGGAATGAACTCGCTGGTATCAGGCATAAATGAATACACAGGTGGAGTAGATCAGGTCGCAAACGGAGTGGGACAGCTTAAGAGCGGTTCCGGAAAACTGAGCAGTGGAGCAAGTGAACTGTCGAAGGGAATAAAGAGTGCATCTACGGGATCTGAGGAACTGAAAAAAGGAATCAGGTCTGCATATGATGGATCCAAAAAACTTGAAACAGGATCAAGTCAGCTTAAGGATGGAGCAAAGGAACTTAAGACCGGAGCAGCTACACTGGATACCGGAGCAGCAACTCTTTCAGATGGGGCAAAGAATCTTTCCAATGGTGCAGACGGTCTGGAAACAGGACTCAGTCAGATAAAGGATGGAACAGATAGTCTGGCAACAGGTCTATCAAGTCTTTCCAGTGGAGCTACTGATCTTGAAAAAGGTCTTGAAACACTTGATTCAAAAAAGGATGACCTTACAGGCGGAGCTTCTCAGATTGCAGGAGCTGTTTCACAGCTTGCTGAAAACAATGACAGCCTTAATAATGGTATTGCAGCTGTTGATGCAGGAGTAGATTCTATGATAAGTGCTATGTCTGAAGCTGCAGGAGAGATAGAATCAAACGCAGCCACATATCAGGCAGGAGCAGCAGAGGCAAAGGGCGGAGCAGAATCATTAAAATCAGCAGCAGATGCAGCGAAATCAGCAGCAGATGCAGCTAAGGATGATGATGACCTGGAAGGATATGCTGCTGCAATGGAAGAATATGCTGAATATATGGAACAGTATGCTGCAGTTATGGAGCAGTATGGTCAGGCTTCAGGTGCTGCAGAGGCACTTGGAAGTGTATCGGGTAAGCTTAGTGAAGCCGGTGCAGGATTAGCTTCATTAAAGGAAGGTACTTCAGGTCTTAAGGATGGTATAGCCGGTTATACCTCCGGAGTAAGTCAGCTGGCTGACGGAGTATCAGCTCTGAGTGAGGGAATCAGCTCTTATACAGAAGGTGTGTCCAGTGCATACAGTGGAGCCCAGATGATTTCTTCGGGAGCTGCTTCAGCTTATTCAGGATCTAAGTCACTTGCTGAAGGATCAAAGTCAGCATATGAAGGTTCAAAGCAGGTTGCATCCGGTGCAGGTAAACTGGCAGACGGAGCAAAGAATCTTTCAACAGGTATGACAAGTCTGTCAGAAGGAACCAAGAGTCTTTCCAAGGGAGCAGATACTCTTGCAGACGGAACAAAGAGCCTCAAGAACGGACTTGGTAAGCTTGATACCGGAGCAGGTTCTCTTAAGACGGGTCTTCTGAAAATAAAGTCCGGAGCAGATATACTTGCTGAAGGCGCCGGTACACTTGATAACGGAGTCGGAGAGCTTAAGAGCGGAACTGACAAACTTTCAGAGAACAGCGGAGCTCTTAGAGACGGAGCAGGTCAGATCATGTCAGCAACAAATATGATAGTAGCCAAATTGAAGGATATGGAAAAGGATTTGGACGGATATGTTGATGGTATGAATGAAGTGACGAAAGCTACGCAGGATTATCAGTCCTTTGGTGGAAAGTCTGAAGGTATGACAGGAAAAACGAAGTTCATAATAAAAGTGGATGGAATAGGCGAAGATAAGAAGTAGGTTATTGTTTTTGTCCTCTCTCACATGCGGACCGGTAGGCAGAAATGCAGACCGGTCCATCTTTTATAGCTGAGAAGTTTATGGTGTTTATAAATGAGTGAAAATGTGATATCATATTCTATTATGTTGTTTATGGGAAAATTAACTAAAAAATGAAAGAAGGTATATGATGAGCGAGCTATATGAAAACAGAGAGCTGTCCTGGCTCAGATTCAATGAAAGAGTACTTGAGGAGGCTGAGGATAAGAGAAATCCATTATGCGAAAGACTTACATTTATGTCTATCTATCAGACTAATCTGGATGAGTTTTTCATGGTAAGGGTGGGATCCATACATGATCAGATGCTTCTCGAGGATAATCCTAAAGAGAACAAGACTCAGATGACTGCTTCCGAGCAGCTTGAGGCTATAAGGGAACGCGTAAAGGTTCTGGGTGAAAGAAAAGATGAATCTTATCATAAGCTTATGAGGGAAGTTGAGAAGAAGGGGATAAAACTTGTCAGCTTTGCAGAGGTTGATGAGAAGGAAAGCGAATTTCTCCACAGCTTCTTTGAGAGTGAGATTCTTCCGCTGCTTTCTCCTTATACAATAAGCAAAAAGAGACCGTTTCCATTTATAAAGAATAAGGAAATATGTGCTGTAGCTGTTCTTGAAACCAAGGGTGGAAAGAACAGGTTCGGTATAGTGCCATGTAATACAGGTATGTTTGCAAGACTTGTACCCATACCGGGTGTCGGTGGAAGATATATTCTTGCTGAAGAACTGATTCTTCACTATATTCCGGAGGTATTTACAGGTTATACTATTGCATGCAAATCTCTGGTAAGGATAACAAGAAATGCGGATATAGATGCCGATAAGGTCTATGATGAAGAACTTAACTACAGAGATCACATGGCTGAGGTTATCAAGCTTAGAAGAAAGCTGGAGCCGGTAAGACTTGAATATACCAGAGATATAGATAAAAAAATAATCAAGAATATAGCGGACTTTTTCAACATTGATAAGGAAATGATCTTTAAGACCTCCGCGCCGCTGGATATGTCTTTTGTATTTGACTTCCAGGATGCCCTGAGGCATGATAAGACGCTCTTCTTTGAAAGAAGACTTCCACAGAAGTCACCTGAATTGGATGAGGCAATACCACTTATTCCTCAGATACTTGAGAAGGATAAGTTCCTTTCATATCCATACGAAAATATTAAGCCTTTCCTGTCATTACTTCATGAAGCCGCTAACGATGAAAATGTTGTTTCCATTAAGATGACTCTTTACCGTCTGGCTAAGCACAGTAAGGTCGTTGAGGCTCTGGTAGAAGCTGCCGAAAACGGAAAGGAAGTTGTTGTTCTTGTAGAGCTCAAGGCTCGTTTTGATGAGGAAAATAATATCGGATGGTCACGTATGCTTGAAGATGCGGGCTGCCATGTTATATACGGACTTGATGGACTTAAGGTTCATTCAAAACTCTGTCTTATTACCATGAAATCCGGTAAGGATGTTAAGTATATAACTCAGATCGGAACCGGAAATTATAATGAAAAGACTGCCAGACTTTATACAGACCTTTGTCTTATGACAGCCGATGAAAGAATTGGTGCTGAGGCTGCGCGTGTATTCCATACGCTGTCTGTTGGCGAGGTGATGAAGAGAACTGAGCATCTTTTGGTTGCTCCTAAATGTCTTCAGAATAAGGTTCTGGATAAGATTGACAGAGAAATCCAGATAGCTCTCGATGGTGGAGAGGGTTATGTTGGCTTTAAGATTAATTCACTGACGGATAAGAAGATTATAGATAAACTTATTGAAGCGTCTACTGCCGGAGTGAAGGTGGAAATGGTTGTTAGAGGCATATGCTGTTTGCATCCGGGAGTAAAGGGAAAGACCGATAATATCAAGATAATAAGTATAGTCGGAAGATTTCTTGAACATTCCAGAATATATATCTTCGGCAAGGGTGAAAGAGAGGAAATGTATATTGGCTCAGCTGATTTTATGACGAGAAATACAGTCAGACGAGTTGAGGTTGCAACTCCTATCTATGATCCGGATATAAGAGACAGGGTCAGAAGATTCTTTAATCTTCAGATGGCAGATAATGTTAAGGCCAGAATTATGAAGAGTGATGGTACATATAAGTATGTTCCACACAGAAAACCTCCTGTAAATTCACAGGAAATATTCTATGAGGAAGCATATAATGCGGCAGAAAAGAAGTAATATCAGTATTAGATTCTACATTTTAACAACTGTAATAGTACTTGTCAGTATTTCACTTCTGACAGTGTTTTTCGCGTCCTTTTTCTTTGTGAAGAGAAAGCTTACCAACCGGATAATAGACAGTGTAAATGAGGATTCAAAGAGAATATGTGATGATATCAGGGAATCCGGTATGCAGGAGTTTATGTCTCAGGGAAAGCTTTATTATGAGGTAGAAGAATCGGCAAAGAATAAAGACGGAAGAATCATGATCGTATCCAGAGATTATCATATACTTCAGGATACCGACGAATCTCATACGGATTGTCTTATCATAAATAAAAAAATAATGAATGTCATGACCGGTAAGACCAGCGTAAGCATAAGGCAGATAGACGGCATAGTAGAAATAATAACTCCGATTACCACCGACAGTGGTGTGGCAGGTGTTGTTATATCAAATGCATCCCTTTATGAAGCGAATATGGGACTGCTCAAACAGTTTATCACTATTGGTATCGTAATTCTTATCGTGCTGGCTGTGGATATACTGATCATCATCAGGATAGCCAGAGGTGCAGTAGGCGATCTGGAAGATATAAACGAACAGATGACACACGCTGTTCAGGGAAATCTTCAGGAACGTTTGACAGACCAGCGCTTCTCCGAAACACAGGAATTTGCAGACAACTTCAATGAGGTTCTTTCCAAGCTTTCAACTATAGATCAGACAAGATCTGAGTTCGTGTCAAATGTGTCTCACGAGCTGAAGACTCCGATTACTTCCATGAAGGTTCTGGCTGAGTCCATAGTGGAAAATGAAGGCGCTGATGTTGAAGACTATAAGGAATTCATGTCCGATATAGTTGATGAAATAGACAGAGAAACCAAGATAATCAATGACCTGCTTGCACTTGTTAAGACGGATTCTCAGAATAATCAGATGAACTTTGAAGAGTCCGATATCAATGGCATGATGGAAACAATAGTTAAAACTGTTATTCCGCTGGCTAAGCAGAGAAGTATCGATATAAGCTACGAGGGTTATCGCGAAGTAGTGGCTGAGGTAGATGTTGTTAAACTGTCTCTTGCCATTTCCAATCTGGTGGAAAATGCGGTCAAGTACAATATAGAAAGCGGCTGGATCAGATGCAGCCTGAATGCAGATCACAGATATTTTTATATAAAAGTAGCTGATTCAGGAGTGGGAATTCCCGATGATGCAAAGGACAAAGTATTCGAGAAGTTTTATAGAGTAGATAAAGCAAGAAGCAGAGATACCGGAGGAACGGGACTGGGTCTTGCCATTACAAGAAATATAATAAATGCTCACAGAGGAACCATAAAGCTTTACAGTGAGTCAGGAAAAGGAACTACATTTACGGTCAGAATTCCGCTGAGACAGAAGGCTAAGGCACAGGATATGTTAAAAGCCGAAGAGACTTCAGCAGAGGTAAAAACAGAGGTAAAGGAAGCCTAGTTTATGAAGATAGCTTATAATAAAAAAATAATACTTCTTCTGATGTTATCTGTGACCTTTGGGTTGGTATCATGTGGAATAACCGAGGATGAAAGACAGGGTTCCATCACTGACAACATAAATATATCTCAGAAGGCAGGTACGGTACAGCTGTATCATGCTACGGCGGAAGGCGTGGAACCGGACGAAGAGAGGTATCAGCTTAAACAGCCGGATAATCTTTCTGCTGCGCTGGAAGAGGTGATAGAAGCCATGACCTTGGATCCTATGGTAAGTATAGAGAGATACTCTGTAGAGGAAGATAAGGATGTAACTCTGTATATCAGATATGATAAGGATATCACTGAAGAAACAAAGCTGCTGAATGATGCTGCTATAGTCAAGAGTGTTGAGAATCTTGACTTTATTACAGTGTATATCATATCATTGGGAGAAGGAGACAAGGAGCTGGAAACAGCTACTTATACGGATAGTTCATTTTATTATTACAATGAATAATGATAATTATTCTTGTTATGCCTGTGAAGCAGGAACTAAAAATATGAGGGAAATATATGAAAAGACCGCTGCTGGTTGCAGGAGCACTCTTTGTTTTGGGAGAGGCTGCTGTACGTGAGATGACGGAGAATTGTTATTACTCCATCGGTTTAATTATATCAGGAATTCTAATAGCTTATATAAGCAACAGAAGGATGCTGGAACGTTCAAAAAGCAACACTCTGTTGCTTTTTTTGTGTTTCATTTTCGGAGCTGTATGGGGCTTCGGATACTACTATACGGGAGAAAATGATGCTGAAAAAATATTTGAAAGCAGTATACAAAAT
>JAFWSY010000129.1 GCA_017519155.1 Eubacterium sp. | reverse complement strand
TACATCTCCGTAAAGTATGACCTCTGCTCCGTAACTCTTGGTTCTGTTTACCTTTATAAGAGGTGTTGTTGTAGGCATAACAATGGTAGCCTTAACACCGTAAGCCTTTGCAGCATAGGCAACACCCTGGGCATGATTTCCCGCAGATGCAGTAATAAGTCCCTTGGCTCTGTCTTCATCTGAGAGCTGGCTTATCTTATAATAAGCTCCTCTTATTTTATATGCTCCCGTAAGCTGCATATTTTCCGGTTTAAGAAAAACCTTGTTACCTGTCAGATTACTAAAATATTCACTCTCCACAAGTCCGGTGTTACGTGCAACCTTGGAGACTATTTCATATGCTTCTTCAAATTTTTCTCTAGTTAACATAATATTATCCTCTACTTAATATCTGTATATCCATCCTTATCGAAGGTAAATGTCTTCACTCCGATAGTCTCTGTAGTATCCTTGTAATAATTTCCATCAGCCAGACGATATCTCCAGCCTCTGTCATCCTTCTTCCAGCCTTCAACTGATACGCCGTCTGAAACAGCCCCAGCCCCCAGCTCATCTCTTGTTGTATTATCCTGGAAATGCCACCACTCCGTTATTGCAGCAGTGAATCCCTCATTAGTCATAATGTCCCTGAGAAGATTTGCATTCTCATTATTCTTACCCTGAATAGAGCTTGGGCTGATATCATGAACCTTGGACTGCATTGTAAGCTCCTCTCTGTTTTCTATTCTTACAAGTGAAACATCAAGAGCTACACCCATGCTGTGAACAGAAGCACCCTGAGCAAGAAAATCATCCAGGCTGTATTCATCCTTACCGAGAATCACCTTTGAATAGGTATTATAATCTTTCTCTTCTGTAGTAGTCTTTTCTTCTTTATCTTTCTTTTTCTTTTTGGATTTCTTCTCTTCTTCAGCTTTAGGATTCTTAAGATCCGAAAGAGAAACTACACTTGCCCTGGTTCCATCCATGTAATCATTTAATGACACAGTCTTGAAGGAAGAATCAGGAACTACATAATCCAAAGCAGCAGATGTCAGTTCGTAAAGTGATGCAGAAGCAACCCCCGGTCTGTAGGCATCATATATTTTTATCTTATATCCCTGATCCCTTGCTTTCTCACCGGCACGGGCAAGATTCTGTGCCACCGGATAAAGAACGGGAACAAGGAAAGTACCGTCAGAAAGGAGTACATTTCCGTATCCTGCAATAGTGGTACCCGAAACATCAGGTATGGCATAATCATGTGCCGCCACTAAAGATGAATAACTGTTTGTTATATCATATTTACAAAGATCCCCCATATAGTCAGGCAGGTTAATCATACATTTGGTAGCATCAATATAGCCCTCTTCCGCATTATCTCCCATACCTGTTCTAACATGGAATCTTCCATCGCTTTCATCAAGTACTGTCATGGCATGCAGCAGACTTACAGTACCAACCTGCTCATCCCCTATGCTGTCCTTATAAACCGGAAGCTCCACCGTAGGCCATACAGTGGCATATTGAACTGAAGGATGAGTACGTATAAGAACCTCCTGAATACCCTCTCCTCCGGAATCCGGTCCTTCCAGCGCTTCAATCATGTACTTAACATCTATACATGGCTTCAGCTTTTCAGTTGTATATGACCTTTCGTCATTAACACCCAGGGTACAAACCTCTGTCCAGTTCTGATCTATATCATTCCATAAATATATCTTATACCCCTCACCCTTGGTTTCATTCCAGGTAAAGGTATATCTGTTATTTCCATCATCCGATGTATTAACCGCCAGACTTCCCGTAAGGAAATTATTTCTGTCCAGAGTTAACGGTTTATAGTTCATATCGATATAGGTAAGAGGTCCGCTTATGGTTTCGCCTTTTACCTTAAATGTATAGGTCTCACCTATCTCAGGAAGCTTAAAATCACTCGTGCCAAATGCAATGGATGACTCTACACTGTCACCGTTTATTCTTGCATCACTGAGGAGCTTGAACTCATTCTTCGGAGCAGCATCAGTATCTGAACCAAGCCCCGCTCCATCAGACCTCATATAAAGCGTATACTTCTCAGCACTTCCTTTGGCTGTGCGGAATGTGATACTGCTTTCCTCCAGATTGACATCTGTTGTAATTCCATAGTCTGTAGCTTTATCAATAGCAACCTTGGCAATCATCGGAGACTTACCGCGTCTTACGATTTCTTTACCAAACAGCTTTATCTTTTTTTCGGTATTTACATAACAAATTATCTTTTTACCCTTTATGGAGCCCCCCGGAAGATTTATCTGGGCTATGGTAGAAGAATTATTATCTCCCTTACGCACATCATCCGAATAAAGAAGTGCATCCTTATTCTTCAGAATATCCTTAGCCACCGGCTCAAGCCTCATTCCGTCATATATCTCAACTATGAACTCCTTTGCTTTTCCTGTCTTCGAAGTATCCCAGGAAAGAGTAAATACGTCATCTTCATGAGTCAGCTTCATGCTCGAAGCCTTGGAGAATCCCGGAGTAGAAAGTACAGCATTAAAAATCACACAGAAAAGAGCCACAACAACAAAAGCTGCTGTGACAGCCAGAATAATCTTTTTCCTTTTCTTCTGTTTTCTAATGATTTCATATGCTTCAGTTATGACCGCTTCACCGGGTATATCAGAAGTCTCTCCTGTATCGGCAGTTTCTGTATTATTCAGAACATCTGTTGTTTCCGACTTACTGAGAACGTCTGTTGTTTCTGACTTATTCGGAACTTCAGCAGTGTCATGTCTCTTAAGTATATCTGTCTTCCCCGGCCTTATAAGTACGTCCGTTGTTTCCGATCTCTTGAGAACTTCCGTAGTTATCTTTTTCGGCAGAATATCCTTCAGATGTTTCTTATCTTTACCGTCATCTTTTTTACCTGAAGCAAGAACATCAGTTCTATCATCATCCATAGTATTTACCTTAATAAATCTTTAC
>JAFWSY010000128.1 GCA_017519155.1 Eubacterium sp. | reverse complement strand
TTCTTATTTTTCTTATTTTTCTTTTTCTCATATGAAAAGCTCCATGACTAGAATTGTATCATATAATATTTTTTTATTCTTCCTGATAGTTGTTTATTATTTATTAAAATTTGCGAAATAAGATATACTGATAGTTGCGGAATAAGTAATACTAATATTTGACTATCACATTTTCTTAAAATATGATACAATACGTTTCAATTGGTTTCGGAGACAAAGAAACCTTAAAATAATCGGAAAAGAGGAAGTATTATGGCTGACAAAAAAGTTGAAGCAATTACCTCCATGGAGGAGGATTTTGCACAGTGGTATACCGATGTAGTAGTAAAGGCTGACCTTACAGGATATACCAGTGTAAAGGGATTTATGGTTCTTAAGCCTGCAGGATATGCTATCTGGGAGCTGATCCAGAAGCAGCTTGATGAACGTTTCAAGGCTACAGGGGTAGAAAATGTATATCTTCCGATGCTTATCCCCGAGGGACTTCTTCAAAAGGAGAAGGATCATGTAGAGGGTTTTGCGCCTGAGGTTGCATGGGTTACTCATGGTGGTCTTAATGAGCTTCAGGAGAAGCTTTGTGTCAGACCTACATCAGAGACACTGTTCTGTGATTTCTATCAGAAGGATATCACATCATACAGAGATCTTCCTAAGGTATATAATCAGTGGTGTTCAGTAGTTCGCTGGGAGAAGGAGACAAGACCGTTCCTTCGTTCAAGAGAGTTCCTGTGGCAGGAAGGCCATACTGCTCATGCTACTGAAGAAGAGGCTCAGGAAAGAACTATTCAGATGTTAAATGTATACGCTGACTTCTGTGAGCAGATACTTGCTATCCCTGTGGTAAAGGGACAGAAGACTGAGAAAGAGAAATTCGCCGGTGCTGTTGCTACTTATACTATAGAAGCACTTATGCATGACGGAAAAGCACTTCAGTCAGGAACAAGCCATAACTTCGGTGATGGTTTTGCAAGAGCTTTCGGAGTTCAGTATACAGATAAAGAAAATCATCTTCAGTACGTTCATCAGACTTCATGGGGAATGACTACAAGACTTATCGGGGCTATCATCATGGTACATGGTGATGATAACGGACTTAAGCTTCCACCAAAGGTTGCCCCTACACAGGTAATGATCGTTCCTATCCAGCAGAAGAAGGAAGGCGTGCTTGAGAAGGCTGAAGAGCTGAGAGCTAAACTCAGTGAGATAGCAAGAGTCAAGGTAGATGCTACTGATAAGTCACCTGGATTTAAGTTTGCAGAATGTGAGATGAGAGGTATTCCGCTCAGAGTTGAGATAGGACCTCGTGATATAGAGAATAACCAGTGTATAGTTGTTAGGCATGATACAGGAGAGAAGCTGACAGTATCTCTGGATGAACTTTCAGATAAGGTTACAGAGCTTCTTGAGGTTATTCAGAAGGATATGCTTGAAACGGCACGTGCTCATAGAGATTCACATACCTATACAGCTACAAGCTGGGATGAATTCAAGGATATAATTGAAAACAAGCCTGGATTCATAAAGGCTATGTGGTGTGGAGAGACTGAGTGTGAAGAGAACATCAAAGCTGAGACAGGAGCTTCAACCAGATGTATGCCATTTGAGCAGGAGACTCTCAGTGATGTATGTGTATGCTGCGGTAAGCCGGCTAAGAAGATGGTGTACTTCGGAAGAGCTTACTAAAATTATTGCTCAGGGATTATCACTATCCTGAAAGAGTCATCTGTTTTCTGGGAAGCCACAAGATACCGTGCAGAAACGATGGAGTTAGTTGACTGCCCCAGTTCATAGATACTGTCGGGATGAATATCACTAGTTCCGGATATAAAGTTATGTACTTTGTCTAGAAGGAGCAGCAGTTCTTCATCCGGATGTTCTATGTACTTGGTACTGAAAACGATGGTCTCTGAATCGGATGTACTTATTCGTGTAGAACCGGAGTTATAGGTGGTAAAAGCTACATTTCCAAAATCAGAAAAAAGATATGATACATTTGAAAGCCTTGGCGTAAAGTTGCTGAGGCTTTCTTCTTTTTTAGAAATCATTTCCGCAAAGAGTATATCTCCTCTTTCCGTAACTATAAAACGATGAATTTCGGAATTATCATACTTTGTAAATGTAAGATCCCAATAAATGGCAGCGTAGGTTTTGAAGGTGGTATCCAGAGCTTTATATGGTGTAGCAGACCATGCATACCAGTTATTATAGTCAGAAGTTAGATTTGTCGGATACAGCCCTTTTATAAAAAGTTCGCGTATTTTGTTTTCGGTTATTGTCTTTATTCCGAATTCATTTATAGAGCATTCATCAGCTGTAGCGGCGGTTACCTTGCTTTCCCATACTCCGGTGATCAGTCGTATACGTTCTTCGCGTGAAAGCTGCTTGGATGCATTTTTTATTATAGCTTCTGATGGTCCTGAGTAGTATTCGTGGGGAACATCATTTACTGTTTCATAGGTTTTTGTGTTGTTTTTTTGCATCAGAAAACCGGGCAGCCAAACAGAAGCTGCTGCCACACTGATGGTAACAATTATCAGTATGAAGTTTTTGATGCCTGATTTTTTCATATTTCGTCATCCATTTCTTCGTCAGAAGAGTTTGTTATCAGCTGATCAAAGGTTATTGTCATTTTAGTTCCTTCGCCCAGTTTACTTTCTATCTTAAGATCTGCTTTGTGTTCATTTAGTATAGTGGAAACCAGAGACATTCCCAGACCTGCGCCACCTTCGCTTCGGGACCTGGATTTATCAACCATATAGAATTCATCGCATATTTTGCTTATATCTTCTTCGCTTATTCCTATTCCGTGGTCCTCTACGATAAACTGATAGGTATCCGTTTTTATTCCCGTGAAGGAAATCTCTCCTCCTTCAGAGGAAGCTTTTCTGGCGTTATCAAGTATATTGATAAAAACAGTTTTAAGTAGAGAACTGTCACCGGTTATGGTTGCATTTTCAAAATTATATGTAAGCTTAAGACCTGCCGCTTCTATGGCGGGCAGAATAGTATCAACAACAGCGTTACCAAGAGCCTGAGTATTGACAGGTTGTTTAGGTATCTCACCGTCTTTTAGATATATCAGGTCAAAGAGGTGAGAGGACATTTGTTCCAGACGTCTACCTTCTGAGAAAATATAACTGGCTGCTTTAACTTCGTCTTCTCTTGGAAGATCAACGGAGCGTATGGTATCTGCATAGCCTATAATTGTTGTCATAGGGGTTTTTATCTCGTGAGTGAAGTCCGCCACAAACTGATCTCTTCGATGAACCATATCATTTAATTCGTCGATGTGGTCTTCAACTGCATCAGCCATGTGGTTGAATTTGTCTGAAAGAAGACCGATCTCATCACCTGAATGAATATCACTTCTTGTGGTGAAATTACCCTGAGAGAAATCATCAGTAACGGTATTCAGTTTTTCGAGAGGGCGGGTAAGTAACATACTGATGATGTATACAAGAAATCCGGATATAAAGAGCATTATAACTGTAAATAATCTAAAGTCATGGATAGATTTGTTCATCAGAAGCTTCATATCCGAGATATCTCTTCTGGTAATGATATTCAGAGTTTTATCATCCACCTTGCTGGAAGAGGTTACATATATGTACATCTTTCCGTCGCTTTCGGTGATAAGATATTTTTTCTGAAGATTGGAAGTAAAAGAAAAATTAACGGGAGGCTTTTGACCTTCCTCGGTAGAAAATATGGTTTTGAAATCGTATCTGACATAGAGGTCGGAGGTATCACTGAGCATTCCGGCTGATACCTGTTCAGATATATCCGGAAGTGCATATTCCAGACTGGACGGATCGTTATTGATTATATCCAGAAGAGAATATTCTATAACTGACTGAACAAGGTTATTTTCAGTTACTGCATTTTTGATCTGAGCTTCAGTCATGAGAGTATTTTGTCTGGACATCATAAGAAAGCCAGCTACAGACAGTGCTATGGCAATGATCGTTATATTGATTAGAAGTACCTTGTATCTGAATTTCATATTAATATCCGTTGAAGTATAGTCGTTTTAACTTTGCCGTTATTTATCTGATAACCTGTAGCCGGTGCTGTAAACGGTTCTGAGATCATCCTTTAGATCCAGCTTCTTTCTGAGTCTCTGTATATGCAGGTCAACAGTTCTTGATTCCGGCTGCCATTCGGTTTCCCATATGGTTTCGAATATCTTATCCTTGAAAAGAGTCATATTGACATTTCTGACAAGCATAACAAAAAGATCAAATTCCTTTGGAGTAAGCTTTATCTCTTCAACAGAGGAATCTGCATTAGTTTTTGTGACAATACGATTCTCTATATCTATAGTAAAGTTTCTGAAAATAAGGATATTCTCAGTCTTGTTATATCTTCTCAGAACGATGTTGATTCTGGCCAGAAGCTCTACTATCTCAAAAGGTTTTACGATATAATCCTCGGCACCTGAGGTAAGTCCCTTGATTCGATTATCAAGAGAAGCCATTGCGGTGATGAAGATAACCGGTATTCCCATAGGTCGTATATATTCCATTAATTCGTATCCGTTTATTTCAGGAAGCATTATATCAAGAAGAATCAGATCAAAATTCTGATTTTCCTCCAGAAGATCGGCAGCATCTTTACCGTTATACAGGGGAGTGCAATTGTAGCCTGCCCTGGTAAGATTCATAACCATGAGGTCAGAGATGGGCTTTTCATCTTCGACAATAAGTAGCTTTAACATAGGACCTCCGCATAAAAACAACTTTTTCCTTAACGTAGTAATTGTACTACTCTTTACAGATTTTGTGAATTTAAAAATGTATACTTTTTTAGACTGCCTCCGCGGCAAGCTATAACTCGCAGTCACGAGGTATTTGCCTGAGGGACTCAGCTTGCGCACAGGCGCGGTGCCCTAGGCTCACTAAGCTCTCAGACACCTGCTTAAGCAGATGTCTGAATCGCTAAGTGAACAGACCGCTTATGGTCCCTCAGGCAAACACTCGTGCCCTGCTTTGTTAGCTTGCTCGCGATGAAGTATATATACATGACTTGTGATTGTTATACTCAATGAATCGATAGCTTGATTTTCGTAAAATTCGAAGAGATAGCTTCGCGAGTTATACCGCGAGCGACATTGTTCGAAGTCCAAATGCCTTCCTTGTATAATAAAGGGCATTTGGACGAGTTAAAGCCGAGCGGTTTTTAACTCGCAGAAGGTGTCTCAAAGAATTTAGAAAATCACTAGCGTGATTCATGAGTATGATAATCACAAGTCATGTTCATAAATGTATACATTCTGATACATTCTAGATACAAATGGATTTTATCATGACATAAGAATACGAGTTAAAAGTGTTTTTCTTATTAGTGAGGGTTCCAGATATATGAAATACAAAATGAAAAAACTTATGTGTTCGGTGCTTTGTATTGCCATTGGTTTATCTATGCCTGCATGCGGTAAGCAGAAGGAT
>JAFWSY010000127.1 GCA_017519155.1 Eubacterium sp. | reverse complement strand
TTTACCATTCCAATAATTTACTGTTTGGATTCGTTCAATTGTCCAAAATCACTTTGTGATTTTCCGGAACTTCGTTCCGGATGTCCGCTTACGCGTCCATGGATCTGCTAAGCAGATGCTCGATTCTCAATCGAGCACTAATCCGAATATTCATTAATTTATAAAGAATTTTCGGGGTTGTCATCATTATTCTGTTGTTAAAGTACATACAATCTTGATCACTCTGTAATCAAGGTGCATCAGTGCTGTGTTTTGCGACAGCTTGTTTATAATACTACTTTGATTTCGTAATGTCAACACCTTTTTTAAACTTTTTTTAAAAAATTTTTTATGGCTTTTTTTAGCGCGATTTACATAAAAATCCGGGAGTTTTTTAACCCCCGGATTATAGTACATTTTACTGGTGTTTTAACCTGCATCAGGCAGTGATATTTGTTATGGTTTTCAGCAAAAGATTGTTATTATTAATAAAGGTAATTATCTTACTTGACTCTATCATGGAATCAAATTCCGAACCAAAGGCCAGTCCTGCTATTATCATGAACACCCAGACCACAACAATACCCACAGCCAGTCCCAGCAGCATTCCTGCAAAACGGTCTGCACCCGAAAGAACCGGATCTGCCTCCATGCTCTTTCTTATTATTAAGCTGATAAGAAAGAGAACCAGTCTGAGTGCAATAAATGTTGCAAACAGTCCGATGGCATTTACCGCCAACCTTGCAGTATATTTTGCAAGATATCTGTAGAAGCCCGTCACTCCAAGCAATGCATAGATATCATCATTGTTATTCTCTATAAACAGATCCTTCATATGTGAAGGGAGATTGAGAGAATCTATTCTCTGAACCTGTGTAGCCTTGTCGGGATCATTTTCCATCAGGGACTTCGTCTCCTCTTCGGAAAGCTTATCCAAGTCCTTTTTGATTCCGGCATCCTTCAGTGATTCCTCGACACTTTTTTTAGTGTCTTTTTCTATTTTCTCGTAAATCCCGTCCTCTATACGCTCATCTATCTCAGTATTTTCCATTATAAAAGCACTTACATATGGACTAGCTATATATGTAGTCCCTATGGAAAGTACCAGCGCAAGAAAACCGAACAGCGTCTTAAAAAGACCCCGTTTCAATCCTATCAAAGCACTGAGTAAAAGGATTGCTACTATGCAGAAAACTATATAATACATTTACTTATCCTCAGTTTTGAGTCTGACTGTCTCTGTTTTGTTTTCAAATGTAACGATATATTCATTATTCTTGGAAGAAGGAATCATGGATTTAACCATGTTGTCAAAGGTATATGAGAATTTGGTTCTTCCACTCTTATCTACTATAAGACACTTATTTCCACCGGTTATTATAATCTCGTTTGCATCAGAATAAATCTTCTCGTATTCCATACTGAAGGCATAATCAAATATCTTCTTACCTGACAGATCATAAACTGTCATAATGAAATTAGAAGAGTTATCACTTTCGCTGTTAGGTTTAATGATTCCGAGGAATTCAGATGAATAAAAAATACTTGAAGCTTCTCCGCCGTATTCGGTCTTTCCTCTCTCTGAAGGTTTTTCCTTCATATTATATAGAAGAATTTCTTTATCGGAAAATGCAGCCACTACGTCATTGGTCAGGAACTTAACCTTCGGAATGAATTCCTCATCAAAGGAATATCCGCCCACCATACGGTCGGCATTTTCATTCTGTCCTACTGTTCCGAAATTATACGCAGTGAGATTATTCTTTATATTTACACCATCCAGCTTGAAATAACTGGTAAAAAGTTTCTTTCCGTCTTCTGAAACAGAAATATCAAGAGGGTATCCACTCTTATTGATGGATGTCTGCATCTCATAGATGATATTTCCGTTCTTATCATACATATTTATATAGTTGGTTTCATCGGATTCAAGAATAGCGGCAAATGCGCCCTGCTTAGCCACATCTATATCACAGATAGCATATGGCATGTTCACGGTACTGACAGGTCCTTCTACGCCGAATACAGCTACAAGGTTTCCGCCTTTGTCGGCAACAACCGCATAGTTTCCGGCTGATTCAGCTATAGGAACTCTGAAATCATTTCCGGAGGTCCAGACAGTATCACCATTTGCATCTATATACGAAACGCCGTCAGGAGTATATCTGAGGAGATTCTCCCCGAATTCCAGATACTGTGCATTAGCCTCGTACACGGTTTCAGCTGACTTCACTACCTTTATACCGTTATAGCTTCGCATACGATTCGCGATATATATGCCCACTATAACCAGAATCATCAGTGCAACCACCAAAAGGCCTGCATTCACACGAATCCTATGGCTTTCCTTCATGCGCTCCTGATTCTGCTGTCTGACTTCTTCAGAGCTGTCAACATGTATTACATTGTCACGATTTCTTTCTGCCATTTTTCTTTTCCGATCAAAATTTTCTCTAACTTGTTAATTCTACTATTTTTCCCGTTAGTAATCAAGTCGTTCCGGAGATAAGTTCTGATTACATCAATTACTGTTTGCTTTGCATCAGGCTTTCAAGCACTGAGTCAGCAAAATTAAATTCAGCCGACGATATACCGTTTCTCGAGAAGCCCGCTCTCTCAAGTATATCAATCATTCGTACTCTGTCATTTTCAGAACCCGGGATCAGATAGTTCATCTGCTCCGAATAGTTCATTTTCTTCCTTAAGGTTATATCCTTCTTTCTTCTCTTTCTGATGAAACGGGAATACTTAAGAATCAGCTTATCCGCAGGACCTGCCTTTCCATAATCCACATGATACTTAATCTCCGGATAAAGTCTATAAAGTATATAAACCAGTATGGAAAGACCGAACAGAATCAGGACTACTATGGCAGCCTTCTTCATAAAGGAGTCAACGCCCGAGACATTAAACTGATTCACATCATTTGCATCTCTCTCAGAAGCAGCCTCATCTCCATCACCGAATATATTGTTAAAGGCTTCCCAGAAGTTTCTTTCGTCTTCATCCTCCAAAGCTCCGCCTGTAGGAGTGACCTCAACTACTCTCCAGCCCTTTCCTTTTTCATAAACTTCAATCCATGCATGGGCATCGGCATCGGTTGCATTTACCCTGATAGGTGCGGTATCTTCACCAAGTTCATTAAAACCCTGATAAAAATTCTCATATTTTGAGTCCTCCAGGAGTTCACCCTGATCCACTACCTGATTAAAGGATATGGCATAACCCTCACAATATCTGGCAGGTACTCCCATTTCTCTAAGTATCAGAGTTCCTGCTGATGCAAAATGTGCACAATAGCCTTTCTGATTTTCAGTCAGGAAGTAATTTACAAAATCACGTCTCCATGGAGTAGCTCCCGGTCTGACTGTATAAGGAATATATTCCTGGAAATAATTCCTGAGACTATCAACCTTCTCATCGACAGTATTTCCACCTATACCGGTTTCCTTAATAAATTCTTCTATAGTTTCCTTGTTGCCTTCAGGAACCTCAAGATAGCAATCATCTATCTCATGATCATCCACTGAGATATTACTTCCTTCAAGTAGAGGATAGTATTCATAGGTCGTAGTCTGTCTCGTGAACAGAGGTTCAGCTTTACCCACTGAATAATAAGGCTGGTACGGAAGCAGCGGAGCCTCTACATTTGTCACAGTCATATGACCACAGGCTGTATGAGACGCACCACTCTCATAAGCTTCTTTATAAGCCTTCACTTCATCCTGATAAGAATTCTGATACAGTGTTTTTGGGTTGGAATCAACTTCATTTACCCACTGATTATCATAGGGATGATACTGATCTCCGGTAAAGTTCTTGATATAAAGAGTCTTATAGGAATAAGGCGCATATATAACAGTAAGGTCCGTCATATAATCAAGTCTGATGGAGGATACTCCACCCAGCTTACCCGTGGAAAGACCACCGGTATTCGGATAAAAATCAAGAAGACCGAATATACCCAGCATGATAAAATTCTGGAACATATCTCTGGTTATTTCTTTTTCTTCGCTCTGCTCCTGCTCTATATCATAATAAACCTTATCATAGACAGTACTCATTGTAGCCACAGTAACAAGCACAAAGGCCAGCACTATAACAAGTCCCTGCCACAACGACTTATAATCAAGAGCATAGGATAATCCTTTTTTCGTTCGTTCAAATACGTGATCACGCCGGCTCAGCAGGAAATGTCGTCCGCATTTTAAAACGAAGGTCATAACTATACCGCTGATCAGCATGATGCTGTAAAGTGTTGCAGGTTCTCTCTGCATATAAAATGCAAGTATATTAATGGAAACTCCAAGGAAGATTGCCACCATGTATCTGGCACGACGAAGTATATAGTTGTTCAAAAGAACATTCATGGCCACACCTATTATGGACATGGATATGGTAATTGCCACATATCTGTTTGATATACGCTCATTATAGTACTGCAGACCATCGGTCTTGAAATAAATGGACGCCCAGTCAATGGTATCATTTATTACAGCATAGAAACCCGAGTTGATGTAGTCCTTAAACATGACCATAACTGCAGCATAAAAAGCAAAAAATACAAGATAACCAAGATTCTCTGATTTCCAGGAATGATAAAGAGCAGCACAAATAATAGCTGTAACAAATATAACTATATTGAATACAACCTGATTAAAATCTATGTCAATCGCAGTAAGATAAGCTCCTATTCCGCCCGCAGTAACCAGATAGACTATAAGTCCCTTTATGACCAGTGTCAGATATCTGTTCTCACTGATCTCATAAACGGATGAATCTATCTCAACACCCTTACAAAGCGGAACCGGCTCGGTATTCTCAGAATACCACTTAGCTCTTCCGACCTTTATTTTGTTGTTGGAAGTCGTATTATTTTTCATAGCTTCTACTTAATAATGATTCTTCGTTTCAGAAAATGTTACTAATCCTGTTCTACTACAACTGCCTCAGCTCTGCCGTCATGCATGCATACCTTTACATACGCCTTAAGCTCCGGTCTTATGCTTCTCATATATCTTCCGGTCTTCTCGCTATCCTGATATATCTTTTCATAAAAGATATCCGGAAATGCCTCCCGAAGATTTTCTCTGCTCACTATCTGACGTTCTTCAAAAGAGAACTTTCCTTCACTCCACCACATGAGACGGACATAGGTCTGTTCTCTGACAAAGCTGTCTACTATGGCATAGGTGAGTGAAAGAATCTCATCCACCTCTTCATCTGTTCCCGAAAGTTCTGCCAGCATTACCATCTGCTGATCTGACATAGATACTCTGTCCTTAACCATCAGAATATCTCTCTTGGCAGAGAGCTTCCAGTGAATGCTCATCAGCTTATCTCCGGGGATATATTCTCTGACATCCGATACATCGGAAAAATCATGTCCCTTCTTAATGGTTTCCTCACTTTCAGTCATTCCTTTGGACATATCAGTAAGATCAAACTCGTGACTGTTATCTATATCCGGGAGAACATGAACCTCCGCCAGAGCATCACATTTTTTCTTCAGGGAAACAAAGCCCAGAAGATCCTTTACCGTTATGGTTTTAATGGCATATTTGTATATTCCGTTCATATAATATCTGACGGGGATATTTTTCTCGTAGGTATTCCTTGCACTGCAGGGAAGGGAAAGAATGGTAAAGTTTTTATTCTCATAGAATACATTTTCCGAATCCAGCTGAACACATGTATCAAAGGAGACCATCAAAGACTTATTTGTTATGGCCAGTCTTATAAAACCTATGGAATTTCTGGTGGTTTCCTTCTCGGGAGCCTCCAGCTTTACATCTATGGATTTGTACATAAAGATAAAGGCTATAGCATCCAGAACAGGAGCCGCCGCAAGAACGGAAAGCACAAGCATCATGAAATGATTTCTCAGGAAATAATACATATAAACAGCGACTGCCACCTGAACCAGATACGCGATGATATTGGTTGGGTGAACAGCCGTCTTCAGAGGCTTTGGAGCCTTATTCTTTTTAAAACTGAATTTGCTGTCTGTAGAATTATTCATGTATATACCTTATTACCTGTGTTGTCTTTTGATTGCAGTTATTATTCAGATAAGAATCCTTGGCCGATTAATTCCTCGGAGCTCTGACTGACTGAATAAGAGTCTTCATAGCCCCCTGCATGTTCATGCCCTGGGCACGCGCACGCTGACCAAGCTTAACTCTGTGACTGAGAGTATCAATAACTACTGACTGAACATCTTCAGCAGTAACAAAATCACGTCCGTCTATAACAGCCATAGCCTTTGCCATGTTAAGTATGGCAATAGTACCACGGGGACTTGCACCCATGGAGAAGATATCATTTCTTCTTGTTTCTTCAACAAGGTCAACTATATATTCATATATCTCATCACGAATGAACATGTCATTAGATTCACGTCTGAGTTCCTTCAGTTCCTCTATACCGATAACCTGCTGAATCTTCGAAAGCGGATTCTGGGCATTTCCCTTAAGAATCTGAACCGCATCTGCATGCTCAGGGTAACCCATTGAAAGACAAACCATGAATCTGTCCAGCTGTGATTCAGGAAGCAGCTGTGTTCCCGAAGAACCATAAGGATTCTCAGTGGCAATAACAACGAAAGGATCCGGAAGCTTTCTGGTAACACCGTCAACAGTTGCAGTACCTTCCTCCATAACCTCAAGAAGTGCCGACTGAGTCTTCGGTGATGTACGGTTTATCTCATCTGCAAGAAACAGATTACAGAAAACCGAACCGGGTCTGTATTCAAATTCCTTTGTAGCAGAATTATACATAGAAAAGCCAAGGATATCACTTGGAAGTACATCCGGCGTAAACTGTACTCTCTTATAATCAAGAGACAGACTTCTGGCAAATGCGGTGGCCAGTGTAGTTTTTCCTACTCCGGGAATATCCTCCATAAGAATGTGTCCGCCTGCTATAACTGCAGCCAGAACCTTTCTTACAACATATTCCTTTCCTTTTATTACTGAATTAACACTGTCCTGAACAGCCTGTGTCTTTCTAACGTCACTCATTAATACTACTCCTTACATCTATATATCTTTTTATTGGCTAAACATTTTTTATCAAACCATTTTTTATCAAACCATTTTTTATCAAACCATTTATCATCCCTTGTTCAAATATAAAACAAAACGCCAATGAAAGTACCCCTAAATCAAATTAATCAGGATACCTTTTTCTCACTTATCCTATAATACTGAACATTTCTTATTTTTCAATACATATTTACCTGATTCCAAAAGCAAAAAGGGTACCTAAGTTATATAATCGGCAAATATATGAACAGCAAATATTTCAATAAACCATTTCTCGTACAATAACTCAATAAACCATTTCTCGTACAATATTTCAATAAACCATTTCTCGTACAATATACCACATAAGCAAATGATTATATAACAACAAACTGATTATAATATTAATTTGTTGAAAAATCTTAAATTTTTTATTAATTCTGTTGATTTAAGAAATAAAATGTGATGAAATAATTGTATTCAGCGAAAGGATAATAAGATATCATGCCACCTATTACAAACGACTGGGCCACAGCCCTTAAACCGGAATATAGCAAAGATTATTATAAAAAACTCTTTGAGTTCGTGGGACGTGAATACGCTTCCACCACTGTCTATCCTCCAGGGGATGATATCTTCAACGCATTTCACCTTACCCCTTTAAAGGATGTAAAGGTGGTTATAATCGGACAGGATCCTTATCATGAACCGGGACAGGCGCATGGTCTGTCTTTTTCCGTAAAACCCGGTATTGATATCCCGCCTTCACTTCAGAATATATATAAAGAACTTCAGGATGACCTGGGCTGTTACATCCCAAACAACGGTTATCTCGTAAAATGGGCTGAGCAGGGCGTACTTCTTCTGAACGCCGTTCTCACTGTACGTGCCCACGCGGCTGCTTCACATCAGAACAGAGGCTGGGAACAGTTCACTGATGCTGCAATAAAAATAGTAAATGCCGAGAATCGTCCGATAGTCTTTATGCTTTGGGGAAGTTTTGCCCGAAGCAAAAAAGCTATGCTGGATAATCCTCAGCATCTTATTCTTGAAGCCCCTCATCCGTCACCACTCTCTGCTTACAGAGGGTTCTTCGGATGCAGACATTTCAGTAAAGCAAATGAATTTCTAAAGGAGCACGGAGCCACTCCTATCGACTGGCAGATAGAGAATCTGTGATTATAACCTCTTCTTAATAGAAGGATCAGAACGATAATCCCAATAGGAAGAATTATAATTCTTATCAAACTCCTTTGCTTCAGCAAAAAGAGGATCATAGAGCCTTCCATCTATATCCGTCCATGCGTGTCCAGTATCACTGCATATAGATACATTTTTATAACCACACTCCTTTGCCATATAGGCAAATGCAGCCGCCTCCGATACGCAGCACCCCTGATGCTTTTTGAAAATATCATTAGCAAATACTACATCCCAATCTTTGGGATATTTTTTATATCCCTCATCAAAGGTTCTGTACTGATTATAATAGAGCTTTTCCATCCATTTATAACATTTATATAACTTTGTTGATTTTGAATCTGTTGGTTTTGTAACCGATTCCATGATACGTCTGGCTCTTATATAAGTCTGTATCCTCGCTTTATCCTTTTTAAGATTCTTCGGATTACCATATTTATCTATCTTTATATGGTCCACGGTTTTGGAGACAGCCATTTTCCCGTTATCCCTGTCAAAATAATAATACTGTCCTCCCAGCTTCTTCCAGCCTCTGTCAAGGCGCCCTTTTTTATCGCAGTGATACACGTATTTGCCACAGGTAAAGAAGCCTCCCTTGAACTTCTTTCTGTCAGCCTTATCCCTGCATCTAAAATATACCTCACCTTTTTTCTTTTTGAAGCTGCCCTTATATCTTTTAGTTGCCTTTTTCTTTTTTCCTATTTTAATCCTGATTCCCGGTTTTTCCTTTACCACAGGAACCGCTTCTGTAGTAATCTGCTCCGTAGTTTTCTGCTCTGTAGTACTCTCCGTCGTCAAAGATTCTGTCGATACCCCGGAATCT
>JAFWSY010000126.1 GCA_017519155.1 Eubacterium sp. | reverse complement strand
CCTGTTCCTTTATTTCTTTACCATGGAACATGAGAGTATTATGAAATTTATTAGAAATGGCATAAGATTTGCTGTTTTCTCTATTGTTGCAGCAGGAATGGCTTCCTTTACGTTGTTATCATTTTATAATTCGGTTACGAATTCGGGATATGTAGAAAGTGATAGTGCCAGCAGTGAGTCTATTAATATTTTTTCCCAGAGCCTATTAGCAAATCTGAATGATATACAGGTTATGCATCAGATAAGTAGAGCAAATATTGATTTTACTGCTGCTAATACTTATTGTGGTATTCTGCTTATTATGCTGATACCCGCTTTTCTGTTTTTGAAAAAGAAGAGTCTATCTTCTAGAATCATAAGAATACTGTTGATCGTGTTACTGTATTTTGCATATGGAAATGAACTGCTTAACTATGTGTTCCATGGTTTTCATTTCCAGACACTTGTGCCAAACAGATTTTCACTTTTCTTTATATTCTTGGTAATAGATACATTTTATGATGTTATCAGTGATTATAAGGTTCTATTTGAGAAAAAGACTTTAGCCACGTATGGTGTTTTCTCATTAGTACTTATGTTTATATCATATTATTGTTGTGGTGGTTCTATTAGCTACAAGCTTATAAATGCGGCATTCATTCTTAGCTATCTTGGGGTTCTGCTTGCCGGATATATTAAAAAGAATCATTATCATTATTTAAGAGTGCTGCTTCTGATCTTATGCGTTGAGCTTGGAGCATCCACTATGCATACTATTAAGTCTGCATTTAAGGGTTCGTTGCTACTTTCTACACATGATATCAATACTGTAAATGAACTGACTTCAAGATATTATGGAGATGAAGATAGAATAGTAAAAGCATCTATGCCTACTCAAGATGCCACTAATCTAGCTTGTATAGCTGGTTTTAATTCTGTTGATGTATTTACATCTTCTCTTCAGCAGGAACAGATAGATATGTCTGATTACTGGGGGATAGAGCATGGTCCTAATTATCTGTCTTATGATATGGGTAATCCTTTTGCAGATATAGCTCTTAAGGTAAAGGGCTTCTATCTATATGATGGTATAATACAAAGCAATATTCCATCCTATGTGGAGAAGAAAGCATCACTTAATTCAGTTGCGCTTTATGAAAATGGGTATGTTCCTGATATAGGTATTCTTTTCTCTTCTGAGATTATGGATGTTGATATAAAGGATTTTGATAATGCATTTGAATATCAGAATTATTTGTCACGTCTTCTTGTTGAAGAGGATTTGTATGATATTATTGATCTAGCTGAACAGCCGATGATTGATGGTGAAATAGAAGATGACATATTGGTTGATGAAGGACTGGATGTGGAACTGCCGGATGATAATCAGACTGATGAAATGGATTTAGAAGAAACACAGCAAGAAAAAACTGAAAACAAGAGTGACATTTTCGACTGTGTTATATCTAAAGCCGGTTCTGAGGTTTCTTATCGAATAGATAGACGTGAAGAGATGCACGATTTATTTATAGCTGCTAGTAATAGGATAGTATTCGGTGGAAATGTTGATTATATGGAAGATGACATTATCAGTACTTCTATACGATTGACAAAACAGGAAGCTGCTTCTCTTGAACGTGAAGGCTTCGGAAGCATCAGTGCTGCCATGCTTAACAAGGATACTCTTGAGCTTATCAAGGATTATCTGAATACTAAATGCATATCTAATCTGAAGGCTGATAATTTCGGTATATCCGGTGATATCACTGTTGATTATGATGGATATGTATTTATTCCGACATTTATGTATGATGGCTGGAAAACAACTGTTGATGGTACGGAAGTGAAAACTGAGAAGATACTTGGCGGAACCGGTATTCCTGTGACGAAGGGAAAGCATAGTATACAGATCAGTAAGAACAAACAGGTTTACATAAAACAGTATTATCTGACTATTGCATCCTTGATCATATTCGTTATGATAATTATTGTTTTGAAAATGAAGTTTTCAAGTGAGAAAAAAACAAAACAATAATATATTTAAGATAGTAAAAGAGTCGGCAAAAACTGTTCTTGCAGTTTCTTGCCGGCTCTATTATACTATTGTAATGGTCTTATTAAAGATAATAACTGATTTTTGATTTATATATCATGGATTAAAAAGTAGAAAGGAATACGGGATATGAGTGATTACATACTTAGTGCATGTGCACCCTGCGATCTGACTCCTGAATGGATGGAGAAGAGAGATATTAATTATGTGCCATTCAATGTTACACTAGATGGTGAACAGATTAAGGATGATATGGGCAAGAGTCTGTCTCCCCGTGAGCTTGTTAAGATGATGCAGGCGGGTTCGGATGCAAAGACTTCTCAGGTAAGTACTGGTGAGTATATCGAATATTTCAAGAAGTTCCTGGATGAGGGAAAGGATATCGTTCATGTTTCACTTTCCACAGGTATTTCCGGAACATTTCAGAGTGCTGTTATTGCAGCAAATGATCTGATGGAGGAATATCCTGACAGAAAGATTTATACTGTAGATTCCTTTGCGGCTTCTTCCGGCTACGGACTTCTTATGGAGCTTGCAGCTGACAAGAGAGACGAAGGTCTTTCAGCTGAAGCGCTTGCTAAATGGATTGAGGAATACAGACTGAATGTACGTCACTGGTTTTTCTCTACAGACCTTTCATTTTATATAAAGGGCGGTCGTATATCAAAGACTGCCGGAACTGTAGGTCAGGTCCTCAGCATTTGTCCACTGCTGGATGTTGATTATGAGGGAAGACTTACTCCGAGAGAGAAAATCAGAACCAAGAAAAAGGTTATCAAGAGAATAGTTGAGAAGATGGTAGAGGACTGCGAAGGCGGACTTGATTACGCCGGCAAATGTTTTCTATCCGATTCTGATGGTGAGCTTGGAACTCAGGTTGTGGCTCAGATAGAGGAAACCTTCCCACAGCTTAAAGGCAATGTACATCGTTTTGATATTGGCTGCACAATTGCCAGTCATACAGGTCCGGGAACAGTTGCGCTGTTCTTCCAGGGCAAAAAAAGAGTAGATTAATAGCCGTGACATATTACAGCGTGGCTATGATATAGAAAAGAGGAAAAGTTATGAGCAAGATTATATTAACTGGTGACAGACCTACGGGAAGACTTCATATGGGTCATTATGTAGGTTCTTTAAAGAGAAGGGTTGAGCTTCAGAATTCCGGTGAGTTTGATAAGATATTTATCATGATAGCAGATGCACAGGCGCTTACCGATAATTTTGATAATCCTGACAAGATAAGAGACAATATCATAGAGGTAGCTCTTGATTATCTGTCTGTCGGACTTGATCCTACTAAGTCTAATCTGTTTATCCAGTCTGCAGTAACTGAACTTACAGAGCTTACATTTTACTATGCTAACCTCGTTACGGTATCAAGACTAGAACGTAACCCTACCGTTAAGTCTGAGATTAAGATGAGAAATTTTGAGACCAGCATACCTGTTGGCTTCTTTACTTATCCTATAAGTCAGGCATCTGATATAACCGCCTTCAAGGCTACAACAGTTCCTGTTGGTGAGGATCAGCTGCCGATGATCGAGCAGACTCGTGAGATCGTAAGAAAGTTCAATACAACTTATAATTGCGAGGTTCTGGTTGAACCTGATGCACTTATTCCGGAGAATTCCATCTGCTCCAGACTTCCGGGTACAGACGGAAAGGCTAAGATGAGCAAGTCCCTTGGAAACTGCATCTATCTGTCTGATACAGAGAAAGAAGTTAAGGAGAAGGTAATGAGCATGTTTACCGATCCTACACATATTCAGGTATCAGATCCCGGTCATATAGAAGGAAATGCGGTATTTACATATCTGGATGCATTTGCGACGGATGAAGACTTCGCAGAGTTCTGTCCGGATTATAAGAACCTTGATGAGATGAAAGAGCATTATCAGAGGGGCGGTCTGGGAGATGTTAAGTGTAAGAAACTCCTTCTGAATGTAATCAATAAGGAACTTGCCCCTATCCGTGCCCGTCGTGCCCAGTTCGAGAAGGATATTCCGGCAGTTTATGAGATACTGAAGAAGGGTACTGATATAGCACGAGAAACTGCTGCAGCAACTCTTTCAGAGGTTAAGAATGCAATGAGAATTAATTACTTCGACGACAGTGCGCTTATACAGGGACAGCAGGAGAAGTTTAATAAGAAGTAGTATAACGTAATGGAGAAAATCTATGTTATATACCGGACTTACAAAACTTGCTATGAAAGTTGCATATAAGGCACATGAGGGGCAGACCGACCGAAACGGCCTGCCTTACATATATCATCCGTTTCATCTTGCCCAGCAGATGCAGACAGAGGATACCTGCGTGGTGGCGCTGCTGCATGATGTTATTGAGGATACGGATGTAACCATAGAAGACCTTCGGGAGTATGGATTTACAGAGGCTCAGCTTGAGGCTGTTAAGTTTATGACACATATTCCACCGGATAAAGATATGACTGAGGAAGAGAGACTGGAAGACTATCTGGATTATGTCAGAAGATTGAAACAGAATGAGATAGCAAGAACAGTAAAGCTTGCAGACCTTAATCATAACTGCGATATAACAAGACTGAACGAAGTTACAGACATAGATCTGAAGAGAAGAGAGAAGTATCTTAAAGCAATCGAGATACTGACACATTGATAATAATAGATACATCAAAAAAGATGACAGTTTTTCATCAGGTGAAAAACTGTCATCTTTTTTGATGTCAACCAAATTTCAAACTATCCAGAAATTGTATTAAACTATTTTGATCTATTCAATAACATATACGTCAGCGATTCTTCTGCCGAATTCAATTGCTGTGTCGTAGTCTGATACGAAGATATCGATTACGTTGTCGGCCATTCCGCCGGTGTCTTCAACTACGAATTCACCGTAGCCTTCAATGTATATGCGAGTTCCCATTGGAAGAGAGTTACATGCTACAGTATGTTCTACAGTAGGATATACACCAGAAGCACAAGGATTTCCGGTTGCTATATAAGCTGTAAGCTCGTAGCTTCCGATATAAGTCTTTACAGGAGCTGTCTCCTGAACATCATCGTTGTTCTCGGCTTCGCTGCTTGCGTCGCTTGGAGTAGCATCACTGGCTGTAGCAGTTTCAACCTGCTTCTTTTCCTTATCCTTTGTATCTTTTTTCTTATTTTTCTTAGCGTTCTTTGCTTTTTTGTTTTTCTTATTCTTTTTACCGTATTCAGG
>JAFWSY010000125.1 GCA_017519155.1 Eubacterium sp. | reverse complement strand
TAAATATCACCTGATGAAGTATGTACCTTCATCTTGTTAGATCCATTTCCACATATAAATGAGTCACTTGTCTTTTCAAAAGGCAGATCATAATATACATCATCTGCTGATGAATCAAGATCAGCTGTCAGATCAGCGTTTTCAGGAAGATAAATAGTTACCTTTCCGGAAGAAGAATGTATATTAGTATTTTCCGGAGTTTCTGCAAAATGGAATTCATTAATTCCACTTGAGGTACGTGAACTAAAATCATTAATTTTGTTAGCGCTAAGGGTTATATTTCCGGAGCTTGCAGAAGATGTAAGATAGGTTACATCCTGCATTGTAGCATTTATATCACCTGAGGAGGTATCTACAGAAATATCATCACTATCTCCGGTCTGATTCAATGTTATATCTCCGGATGAAGCATGCATCTTTATATCCTTTGTATCAAAATCAGCAGATATATCTCCTGATGAAACATATACATTTACCTTGTCTGCTTCAAATCCTTTACAAGTTACATTTCCCGATGAAGCTTTGATCTTTGTGTCTGTAAGCTTAACATCCTTTGGAATAGTAATTTCCAGATTCTTCTCAAGATTATTGAGATCTAGTTTTTTTGATGATTCACAGTATCTTACATATAGAGTATTTCCATCAACCCATGTATGAACTTTTCTCTTATCATCCAGCTGTTTCTTAGATGTCTCTTTTATTGATACTGTATTAGTTTCTGAAGCAATCAGTTTTACATCACCTGACATATAATCGATATCTATATTTTCAATCTTGTTTGTAATCTCACGATCACCGGCTACATATTTTTCTCCGTTTTGATATATATAATTAGTTGTAAATGCGAAAGAGCATCCATTTAGACTTATAAGCATTGATCCAAATAGAAATGATAATAATATATTGTTTTTAAAGCCTTTCATTAATTTTTTCCTCCCCTTTTTCCGACAAGAATTCCTATTATTCCAAATATAATTCCTATTCCAACACCTATTATCATCATAAGTGGTGATGGATCCGAATAGATTAAAACATCCATTGTTTCTGCGCCTTTAACCATGAAATAAGCTATGGCTAAGCTTCCCAGATAACCTACAGCACTCATCATGAGGATACATACTCCTGCTTTAACAAGTCCGTTAGCCGGCAGATATCTGATAATAAGGAACATCAGCCAGGCTATAATAAATAAAGGAACAGATATACTGAAAGCCAGTCTGAAATATCCGGGTGCTGCAACAGTGATACCTATGCAGATTATCATAAGAAAATAAGTAAATGTATAAGCAGCCATAACTGCCACACCTTTAAAATTCTTTAAATAAGCATTTACCGGTCTTCTGCATGCTATAAAAGGCGCAAACCATATGGTCAGTCCAAAGAGAACTGCTGATGCTGCTATAAAGAACCACTTTCCTCCGCTATAGATACAACATACTGCCAGAAGAATCATTACGCTCAAGGTAAATGAAGTCATGGTTAGAAACATTCTGTTTTTAGGAGCCATAAGTGGAACTACGAAAAGTGATGAAGGAATCAACATAGCAGCCAGTACTATAAAGAACCATCCAAGTCCATTGCCTCCTGCCAGTGCAACTACCAGACAAATGAGTATCGGGATCATAAATATGCCCGCTACAATACTTCCTGCAACAGCAGATTTTCTTTTAAAAAACTTTGCCTGGGAACCGATCACATCTTCTTTTTCCAGCGCGATCATATCATCTATCTTTGTATCTTGTAGTATATTAAATATTTCTTTACATTTTGGACATTCTGCTATGTGCTCTTCTACGGCCCTTGTACTTGCTGTGCTGCAGGCACCGTCTTTATATAACGGAAGCAGGTCCTCAATCATTTCACATTCATATTTCATGATTTTTCCATCCTTTCTTTTATCATTATTCTAGCTCGATGATACGTAACCCGGGCCCAGGTTTCCGTTTTCCCGAAGATAGAACCTATTTCTTTAAACGATAATTCTCCAAATACACGAAGCTGAAAGACTTCTTTATAAGGTTCTTCCATTTCATGCAGGGTTCGATGTATACGTATAGACGTATCGGAATCCATCACACTATTTTCGAAACTTTTTCCTGTATCCGGCTGATCCTCCAGTGGCACTTCTTCGAATCTGGATTGCTTTCTCTTCTCATCTATAAAGAGGTTTTTTGCTATGGCACAAAGCCATGTGTAGCTTTTACTTTCACCTCTGAAGGTCTGGGAAGTTGAGATAGCCCTGAAAAATGTCTCCTGGGTTATCTCCATGGCTTCGTCCTGATTATTCGTAAGCGTCATAACATAAGAGAATACCTTCATGTAAAAAGCTTCATAAAGTTTTTCAGCTGTCTTTTTATCCATGGTTTTCGAGCTTTCTTTTTTGTGATCTCATTGATTAGACGTGAGAATCATGATTTCGTTACAAAAAAAATAAAAAATTTTTAAAATTTTTTTCTAAGCTTTATTTTCGATTATAGCATAGCATTTTATTTATTAAAAAATCCTTAAATACAAAAACCCTTTGAGAATTAATCTATCCTCAAAGGGCTGTATCAATCTTACTGAACTGTATTAACCTGCAAGATCTAAAAGAACAATTACTTCAGGATCTGCAAGAAAGAACCATTTACCACCTGTTTTATATACATATCTGGTAAGTGTTCCGGAGCTCTCTTTTTCTCCTTCAAATGTTGTTTTAACTGTAAAGTTTACCTTAGATATGGTACTTACATGTATATCTGCACCATAAACAGATTTTAAAACATCTGTCATTTTATCTGCATATTCTTTATCAAGATTCTGTAATACAGTTATTTCTGTATCTCCATATGTAGCTCCCGACTGGAACTCATAAGTCATGTCTATTGCAGCATCTATACCTATTCCGGCTGAGTTACCGCTATAATTATCCTGCCATTTTTTTGAATAACATGTATTCTTATACAGATTCTTATCTTCATTACTGATGGCTGTAAAATAATTAGCAACAGCTTTATCTCTGGATATATAACCCGGAGTCATAAATATCCAGAATGCCGTAAGTCCACCAAGTATAACTACTATAACTATTGATATAATAATAGCCGAAATATTTGCTTTTCCTTTGTTATTATGCATTCTACTTAATCCTTTATAATTCACAAAACTGTTTTGGTGCAGTTTCATAAAGATTGTTTCCTTCTGTATCTATTATCACTACAACCGGAAGATCCTCTACTTTCATCTTTCTGATAGCTTCTGTACCAAGATCGTCATAAGCTATGACCTCTGATTCGACGATTCTCTTAGAAAGAAGTGCTCCAAGTCCTCCTATTGCTGCGCAGTATACCGCACCGTTTTCCTGTATGGCCTTCAAAACCTCGGGACTGCGTTTACCTTTTCCTATCATTCCCTTAAGACCTTTTTCAAGAAGTAGCGGCGTATACTTGTCCATACGGCTTGAAGTCGTCGGACCTGCTGAACCTATTACCTGTCCCGGTCTGGCCGGAGTCGGTCCCAGATAATATACAAAACTGCCTTCTATATCATAAGGAAGCTCGCCTCCTGCCTGAAGGGTTTCATACATTCTCTTATGAGCCGCATCCCTGGCGGTATAAATCGTACCTGTGAGGTAGAGCATATCGCCGGAACGAAGTGATTTTATTTCGTCATCCGTAAGTGGTATATTTAAGTGTCTTTCCATATTATTTCTCTTTTCTACACAATCGAGGAACCATCCTGCTTCGCAGTCTGTCGTCATAAATCGATATTCGATTTATGACTTATGTCCCTCGATGATGGATATGTCGACTTAGACATAATTCGTCATTTTATAGAATTATGTCCTTCGGACTAATCAGCTCTAAGAGATAATAACACCGCAAGCAAGCTTGCTGTTATTATCTCTCATAGCTGACTGCTTCGCAGTATAATTCTATAAAATAACCGTTCTATGTCTATCAACATGACAACACATGTTTACAGCAACCGGTAAGCCTGCTATGTGTGTTGCATAGGTTTCTATATTTACTGCAAGTGCTGTGGTACTTCCTCCCAGACCTGCCGGGCCTATTCCCATTTTATTAATAGTATCCAGAAGTTCCTTTTCAAGCTCTGCTATATAAGCGATCTCATTATGACTTCCGGGTTCTCTTGTAAGAGCCTTCTTTGCAAGCTTCGGAGCCAGTTCAAAATCTCCTCCGATTCCTACGCCGATAACAAATGGAGGACATGCATTTGGTCCTGCATTTGAAGCTGCATCCAGAACTACCTGCTTTACTCCTTCTATTCCATCAGCCGGCTTAAGCATTTTTAAAACACTCATATTCTCACTGCCAAAGCCCTTAGGTGTAATGGTTATCTTTAAACTGTCACCGCTTACTATATCATAATGGATGATAGCCGGAGTGTTATCCTTTGTATTTTCTCTGATGAGTGGATCTCCAACAACGGATTTACGAAGATAACCTTCTGTATAACCCTGTCTGACTCCTTCATTAACAGCCTGTGTCAGATTTCCTCCTGTTATATGAACTTCCTGGCCGATTTCAATAAAGAAAACTGCCATACCTGTATCCTGACAAATGGGGATTTTATCAGTCTTGGCTATCTCCATATTCTCCTGAAGCTGATCCAGTATCTGTTTTGCCAGAGGATTCTTCTCCGTATTCTTAGCTTCCCTGATGCAGCTCTGCATTTCATCAGAAAGCTCAAGGTTAGCTGATATACATATATTCTTAACAGCCTGTGTTATATCTTTAACATCTATATCTCTCATATCATCTTCCCGTACTTTTTATTTAATGCAGGAAATCTTCCTTCTCAAAATTCTTACTCTTTCTATACTGCCTATAATTGTTTATCTTTACGGCTATATAGAAAACGAACAGAATAACAACTACTACTGCAAGCCAGTATATAATAGCTATCAATACATTTTCGATAGCACCGGTATTTGATAATGAGTTAATATTATCTCTGAATTCTTCCATACCTTTTTCCTCTTGTTACCTTAAGCTTCTTCGTTATCTCCGGTTTCTTCAGATTCTTCAGATTTTTCTGACTCCGTTGATTTACTTAAAGGAGCTTCTTCTATTTCATCTTCATTTCCTTCATTTGAAGACATAGCTTCATCACGAACCTTTGCAATCTTAGCAACGGTTACGCCTTCTTTGATATTAATAAGCTTAACACCGGAAGTTACTCTGCTGTAAGTAGATATCTCATCACATCTGAGCTGAATAATTATACCCTCTGTGGTTATCATCATTATCTCATGATTATCATTAACAGCCTTAACACCCATTACATTTCCGGTCTTCTCAGTAATCTTGTAGCACTTAAGACCTTTTCCACCACGTCTCTGTACATGGAACTCTGATATATCAGTCTTCTTACCCATACCCTTTTCGGTAACTATGAGAAGCTTTTCTCCCTGGGTATTCAGCTGCATACCTACTATCTCATCGCCATGCTCAAGATTCATACCGATAACACCCATGGAAGAACGTCCGGTACTTCTGATATCTGTATCTTTGAATCTTATACACATACCATTTCTTGTAACCATAAATATATCTCTTGTATTATCGGTTGTCTTAACCTCAATAAGCTCATCATCCTCACGAAGACTGATTCCTATGATACCGTTCTTGCGGATATTCTTGAAATCCATCTGAGGTGTCTTCTTAATAAGACCCTTCTTCGTAACCATGATAAAGTATTTATTCTCTGTAAATTCTCTGATAGGAACTACTGCAGATACATGTTCACCTGCTTCAAGCTGAAGCAGATTGACCATGGCAACACCTCTTGCATTTCTACCTGCCTCAGGTATCTGGTAGGTCTTTAGTTTGAATGCACGTCCCTTATTAGTAAAGAACATCACATTATTCAGAGTTGTTGTCATCAGAAGATCCTCTATAAAATCATCCTCTATAGTCTGAATTCCCCTGATTCCTTTTCCACCTCTGTTCTGAGCATGGAAATTATCAACAGACATTCTCTTTATATATCCAAAATTAGTCATAGTAAGAACAGCAGGCTCATCATCTATCAGATCTTCATCTGTGAAGTCATCAACTGCCTGACCTATTTTTGTTCTTCTGTCATCACCATACTTATCGGCTATGATCTGCATTTCCTCTCTTATAACAGAAAGCAGCATCTTTTCATCGGCAAGTATGCTCTTAAGATAAGCTATTTTCTCCTGAAGCTCCTTATATTCTGCCTCCAGTTTGTCTCTTTCGAGACCTGTAAGAGCACGAAGTCTCATATCAACAATTGCCTGAGCCTGTGCATCAGTAAGGTTGAATCTTTCCATGAGCTTTACTTTAGCTTCATTTACATTTGCAGCAGCTCTGATTATCTTAATGACTTCGTCAATATTATCTATTGCAATAAGAAGACCTTCAACTATATGCGCTCTTTTTTCAGCAGCATTCAGTTCAAACTTAGTTCTTCTTGTAACTACATCCTCCTGATGACGGATATAGTATTTTAACATATCAGGAAGTGACAGAACTCTTGGCTGGTTATCAACAAGTGCAAGCATGTTAACGCCAAATGTATCCTCCAGCTGTGTATGCTTGTAGAGATTATTGAGAAGAAGATTTGCATTAACATCATGACGAAGTTCAATAACAATTCTCATTCCTTCTCTTGAGGATTCATCTCTTAAGTCTGTAATTCCATCAACCTTCTTATTCTTAACAAGATCTGCTATCTTCTGAATAAGAAGAGCTTTATTTACCATATAAGGAAGTTCGGTAATAACTATTCTCTGTTTACCCTTAGCCATAGGTTCTATCTCAGAGATGGCTCTTACCTTGATCTTTCCACGACCTGTTCTGTAAGCTTCTTCAATTCCTCTTCTTCCGAGGATTTCTGCTCCTGTAGGGAAATCCGGACCCTTTACTATGTCCATGATTTCTTCTATATCAGTTTCCTGATCAGCTATACGATTATCTATTATCTTTACAGCGGCAGCTGTAACCTCACGAAGATTATGAGGAGGAATATTAG